>JAFGFR010000246.1 GCA_016930955.1 Victivallales bacterium
ACCTTATTGTCAAATCATAGATACGACCCCGCACACTCAACCCATTGTGGCAGACTTGTTCAAACAAACTCAAGAATCAGGAAATCCTCCGGGCAAGGACGATGCTGAGGATGCCAATTCGCCAAAGACAGTCCAGGAGTATATAGACGAGACTCCCTTCTGGGCGGACGGGACCAAACTCCCCTGCATATCCATGACCCGGATGCAGTGGCGGATATGGTGGACCGCCACGGCAGGGAAGTTTTTCGAGGGCATGATAATCTTCATGACCGGTGTGGCGCTGCCGTTGATAGTCATGGAGTTCGATCTGGATGCAGCCTCCAAGGGGCTGGTCAGCTCGTCAAGCCTCTTCGGGATCCTTGTAGGTGCTTCTTTTCTTGGCTCCCTTGCGGATCAACTCGGACGTAAGTTCATGTTCATATCCGAGATGGCAATCTTGGTCGTTTTTCTGACAATGGTTTCCTTTGCACCCAATATTCATCTGCTGGTCTTCGCCTTGTTCGGAGTTGGGATGGCCTTGGGCTGCGATTATCCCACTGGGCACATGGTCATATCGGAGAACATCCCGAGCAGGGCCAGGGGGAAGCTTGTCCTCGGGGCCTTTGCCTTCCAGGCCGTAGGTGCCCTTGCCGGGACAGCGGTTGGATATTTCACACTATACGATAACCCCTCCATTTCAGCTTGGCGTTGGATGTATGCGTCGACCATCATTCCTGCGACAGTTATTCTTGTCGGACGGTTTTTCATCTCCGACAGTTGCCATTGGCTGGTGGCCTCAGGCAAGATCGCCAAGGCCGAGAAGGAAATGTCCAGGCTACTCAAAAGAGACCCGCCATACCCGAAAACAATAAAGATCGCCACTACTGGGGAAAAGACTCCCCGGCACCATAAAGGCATTTCGCTCAAGGCATATCTTTACTTGTTCGACAAGAACAATATCCGCAGGACGGTCCTGGCATCGGTCCCTTGGTTCATCCAGGATCTGGGCACCTACGGGATAGGGATTTTCACCCCGACAATTATTGCCGGCGCCATCGGCGCGGAGATCAAGGATCCACATAATCTCGCTGCATTGGTCCACAACGATATGCTTGCCGCCAAAAGTGCGGCGCTGATTGATGTGCTGTTGATTGTCGGCATTGTCTTCGCGATCTTGCTGACTGACAGGATAGGCAGGATCAAACTTCAGATATTCGGCTTTCTCGGATGCTCATGCGGATTGTTTGTCGCCGGGATCTCCGCGTTCTTTGACGGCACCCTGCAGATAGCCCTCGTCTTCGCGGGGTTCATGTTGTTCAACTTCATGACCAATATCGGCCCGAACGCCCAAACCTACCTGCTTTCAGGGGAGGTTTTCCCGATCGGGCTTCGCGGCAAGGGTGCCGGGTTCGCAGCCTCGTTCGCCAAAATCGGGGCGGTCGTCACAGCTTTCTTTTTCCCGATACTGTTGGTTGACATCGGCACCACTGCGCTCCTTGGCATACTGATCGCCGCATACCTCACAGGCGCAGCCATAACATGGCTGTTCCGAATCGAGACCAAAGGTATAAACCTGGAAAATATTTAATGACCGAGCCAATCTCAAGACTACACGTGGCCGCCCAGAGGGTTGGGGCGGAGACGCGGCACGCGCCACGGCGAAATGGCAGTTTCAATCGAGAACTTCATTTTTCGACCTTCGAATGGCCCGCGTCTGCAAGGAAGGGAATGTGGCACCAGTTATAGAAAGAGATGCCGTGGATTTAGGTTTACTCAGGTGCCGTCCGAGCCTGATGCCACAATGGTTACAGTGTTTTTGCAGGCGAGATACTTTCTGATCGTCTTGTTGGCCTCGGCAAGTGACATCCCCGAGTATATGTCCCAGAGGCACCATTGCTCCAGGTAACCATTGCCATAGAATTCGGAAAGTGAGGCGGCTGTCATTTCTTCGGCGATATTCATCTTTTGATCTGCGATATAGCCCTTGAGCCTGGCAAGGGTCATGGTGAACTCGTTTTTGTTCAACCCGTGCTTTACAAGCCTGTCCTTCTCGACTTTCATGATCGATACGACCTTCTCCGCTCCGGCAGGGCTCGTCCCCGCATAGAATGCGATGTATCCCGGGTGTATTCCCCTGGAGGTGGACATGCCTGTGTAGTAGGCAAGCCCGGCCTTGTTCCTGATAGACTTGAAGAGCCTGGTCTCGAGGCCGTTGAGAGCGGTCTGGAGGAAGTCTATGGCGAACCGGTCCTGTGAGGTGTTCGAGCACCCTGGGACACCAAGCATGACAACGGACTGTTCTCTGGGGATCTGGAAATCGATCGCCACGGGAGAACGAGGGAATTGAGGGAGCGCTGGAGTTTTTTTCGGGATATTTTTTTTCCACGGCACCGACTTGGCCAGCCCGGAGGCGAGCCACCGGGCCGATTCAGAATCAATGTCGCCGACAATTCCTACTATGAACCTACTCGGGTCAAGACAGGAATTGAAGTAGAAATCAGCAACATCCTCGGGGGTCAATGCCTCCACAGACTCCAAGGTCCCGCATGCAGGTATAGAATATGGATGGTCACCGAAAATAGCCTTGCTGAAAACGTCGTGTGCCGCCTTCTGCGGGATGAGACTTCTTGACTTGAGTGTCTCGATTGCCATGCCCTGCTCTCTTATGAATTTATCGTGCCGGAACAAGGGTTCCGAAAGAAGGGATTTAAGTGCTTTAAAGGCCATGTTGATGCTGGATTTAGGGAAATTCATCCTTAGCATGAGAGTGTTTGCCCCGCTGCTCAAGTTGCATATTATCGCGCTATTATCGAGAGTCCTAGACAATTTATGTTCGGGGAACGACTTGGTTCCAGCCAGGACGAGGCTTGCGATAAGCGATGAACATCCTGCCTTGCCAGGGGGTTCATAGAAGCTTCCTCCTGGCATGACCACAGTGATATCCACGAGAGGCAGAGAGCGATTCTCCATGTAAATCATCCTCAATCCGTTTTCAAACACATGCCTGATGGGCTTGGCGTCGCATTCGAGTTTCAGGGCTTTGTTTGACGCGCAAGGTTTCTTGGCGGATCTGGGCTCCCGCGGCAAAATCCTGACAGATGAACTGGCATCTTTCCGGAGGTATTTCCGGGCGATGTCCTTGATGGCCGCAGTATCCACCCTGGCAATATCCTGTAGGTACTTGCAGGCATATTCATGAGACCCGTAATTCAGCACAGAGCCTCCGATCATTGAAGCCACTGCGTCATTGGTCCTCATGTGTCTGAAGGTGCGTGTGACGATATTTTTCTTTACTCTTCGCAGCTCCTCCGGGGAAATTGATTCAGCGGCTAGGAGGATTTCGCGGGAAATTGCCTTCTCAAGTTTTTGCAGGTCACGGGGACGGCAGGCCGCAGTGACGGCGAAAATACCATCGAAGAGGGAATTGTAACAAAAGCTGTCAATATGCACGGCCAGACGCGACTGATCCCTTATCCGTGAGACCAATCTGGAACTTTTCCCCTCAGAAAGGATTGAGCTTAGAATGTTCAGGCCCGGAGTATCTTCATGCGAGGCCTGTGGGATGCGGAATGCCAGAGATATTCTCGACAGGGGGTCTGTAAAATAGGACACACATTCCCTCCTGGATGACTGTGGTGGTTCGTCTGGGACGACAGGGTCATTGAGGCTCCCGCGAGGTATTCCAGAGCATATCTTGGATATTTGCTCGAAGACATCATCTGTCTTCACGTCTCCGCAAACCACGAAGAACACTCTGCCTGGCGTGTAACGCGAATCATGAAAAGTGCTCATGATTTTCCGGTTGACGGACCGTATTTTATCCTCATATCCGATAATGGGATGGCGCACGGGGTGCTGTCCGAACACCGTCTGCCAAAGCTTTTCCCCGAGCACCCTGTCTGGGTTGTCCCTGACCATCGCACGTTCACGAAGTATGACATCCTTCTCGGTCTTGAACGCCGCCTCCGGAAACACGGGCGAAAAAACAATGTCTGAAATTATCGCTATGGCCTTGTGCACAGCGTATGAAAGGATATCGGCGTAATATACGGTGCAGGCGAAGGATGTGTATGCATTCATTTCGCCTCCGTTACGATGGATCAAGTCCATTATCTGGGTGCCACTGAAGTTTGCCGAGCCTTGGAATACCATGTGTTCGAGGAAGTGTGACAGCCCGCAGCCGAGGTGTTCGCCCTCGTGGATGCTTCCAGTCCTGACCCACGCCTGTACAATGGCCATCGGCGAAAGGTGATTCTCCCTCACATAAATGCAAATCCCGTTGTCCAGCGTCAACGTGCTGATAGTGCCCAAGTCCGGCAAGCTCGATACCCTTTTGGATGGCATGTTCTTTGCTTCCTGATCCGCGTTGTGCCTCGTTTTCCCTGCTGGTGATTTATTCAATGACTGGAAGTCGAGGGTTCTCGGTGTTTTGAGGCATGAATGGCTCTGACAGGTCGGAATCCACATCGAAACCTTTATTGAAGTCCTCCGGGCGGTCGGCATCACTCTTGCCAAGGAGATTGTTCTCCACCATATTGAATACGATGTTCCCCACGGATACCGAGTTTGTGATTCCCCAGTGCCGGAAGACCTCCGAGGCCATCGGGCCGAACTGCACAATCGCAAACTCTTTGATCCCCTCAAGAAGCTCTTGACCGCTTACGTGGCTCGAACCGCCCCCCTGCGTCGGGAGCTTGTCGTCGTCCTTGCGTTTGCGCATGGTATAGACAACAGCATCCATTACAAAGGAATACGAGTCTGCCGGATATCTAGAGTCCTTCTCGACAATTTTATCAACAGCTATGGCGAATTTAGCTGAGTTCTTCTTCATTGTCCTGCCTTTTGCTTTTTCCTTAGCCGTGCGCCCGGCACTAGAATCTCCAAATTGGTGATAACCTACATTTCCACATGCCACGATTCAATCGTACAAGGCAAAAAAACCATGATTGTTTTATTCCACCGATTTTTTCGACAAGACAGCTTGAAATAATGCCGTGAATGTGATATGATACTACAGTCGCTGGAAAAAGACCGTGCATCGGGCACAGTCCTTGTCGATAAATGAAACAACAACTGCTGGGAAAACGGCATGGGAAAGAGGATATTGATTGTTGACGACGACGCTCTTCTGCGTGATTTCTACTCCAAGGTCATCACCTCCGAAGGCTACACTCCGGTGGCCGTCGGAAATGGCGACGATGCCATAGCCGAGCTGGAGAAGGATTCGAATTTTGTTTTGGCCATAATTGACCTTCTGATGCCGGTGAGAACCGGATGGGAGCTGATCGAGCACATGAAGGGAAACGACAAGTACCAGGACATACCCGTGATCGCGCTTACGGGACTGGCAGCGTCGTTCAACGAATTCCAGAAGGTCGAGGATGTCTGCGATGGCGTGATGCACAAGGGGAGCTTCGAGCTGCCTGAGTTCACTGCCAAGATCAAATCCATCGTCGAGAAGAAAAAGGCATCACGTTGACGGCCTGCAGGTGAATATGCGAGCGGATACCTTAAGGGCACGTGTTGATCCTTTGCAAAGTCTTGAGTGTGAAACCACGCTGCTGATACTGGTTGACATGCAGGAAAGGCTTGTCGGTGCGATGCCCGAGAGGGCGGCACGGGTTATCTCACGGCAGAAGATACTTCTCCAGGCCATGTCTCTTCTTAATGTGGATGTCATGGTCACCGAGCAGTACCCGAGGGGGCTGGGGGCCACGGTTGTCGAGCTTTCTGTAATCTTTTCCCCGGCATGGCCGGTTATCGAGAAAAGCACCTTCTCCTGTATCGGATGCACTGATGTGCGCAAGGAGCTGACCCGCAAGAAAAGGGACACAGTACTTATCGCCGGGATCGAGGCTCATGTGTGCATTCTGCAGACAGCGCTCGACAGCGTCGTGGCTGGCTACCGGACTGCTGTAATACGCGACGCGGTAACATCGAGAAGGGAATCCGACATGCTGGCCGGAATGGATACTGCCCTGATGGCGGGTGTGTACCCGCTTTCGGTCGAGTCTGCGGTCTTCATGCTCATGAAGGACTCGGCACATCCCGCTTTCCGCGACATTTCAAAACTGATGAGATAAATTTTAGGGGATTGCTTTGGATATTATCGGCAGTGTTTTTGCAGCGTGCCGCGACAGCGGGCGAACGGTCTTCATCGCTTACGTGACGGCAGGTGATCCCGACTTCGCAACTTCTGTAAAAATAGTAGAGGCTTTGACAGAGGCCGGAGTGGACATCATCGAGCTTGGGTTGCCGTTCTCCGACCCCTTGGCCGACGGCGAGGCAAACCAACTCGCAGCAGCAAGAGCACTCAATGCCGGGATAACCCCATCCAAAGTCCTCGAGCTCGCCTGCGGGATTCGCAAGACAAATCCCGGATTGCCCCTGGTCCTCTTCACATACATGAACCCCGTGTCATACTCGTCAAGTGCGGATTTCGCGAATTTCTGCATGCAGGCGGTGGATTCGGGCATAAACGCTATACTGCCGTTGGATCTCCCACCCGAGGAGCTTGACGACAAATGCTCACCCGGCTTGAGCTACCGCGAGGCAATGGAAAAAGCCGGGCTCCCAAATGTGTCCCTTATCGCCCCCAACACGCCCCGGGAAAGATACCCGCTGCTCACATCCTCGGCATCATCATTCATATACTATGTCTCAAAAGAGGGTGTAACAGGTGAAGGGGCTACATTCTCCGCCGGATTTGCCGACCGCATCTCGGCCATCAGGGAGGTCACGCAACTGCCGATTGTGGTCGGCTTCGGGATATCGACACCCGAACATGTCAGAAGCGCTTGCTCCACAAGGGTTGACGGCGTGGTGGTAGGCAGCGCCATCGTCCGCAGAATCCAATCTCTGGCGGAAGGCAAGGAGTCAATTGAAGGAATAAAAAGCTTCGTCGCCTCCCTCGCTAAAGAAACCAGAATCCCCTGAGCCAATTTCAAAACTCTCCCAGAGCGTGCGGCATGCCATTTTGGCCGCGCGGCCACGGGGAGTTTTGAAATCGGCTCCTCTGTGTGAAAAAAATGTTGTAAGATTATCCGAAGGGTTTATATTGGTTGAGGAACGGAGCCAGTTTCAAAAC
>JAFGFR010000247.1 GCA_016930955.1 Victivallales bacterium
GAAGCCCCTTGCGCCTATCTTGAACTCCCCTGTACCCGGCGGCACTTTGAACCAGGCCGAGCTGAACTGGCCGGGATTGCAATGATGGATATGGCAGCGCAGGGGTGCAAGCCCGAAGGGGCGTGCCGGCTCGGCCCAAGCATCCACCCCCTCGACACGCTGACCCGCGTAGCGTATCTGGTATATGCCCGCATCGGCATCCTTCCCGAAGTCATAATCCCAAACAGTGACAGAACCGGGCGCCAGACGTTGGTATCTCCAGTTCACCAATCTTTCTGAACAATCGAAAAAACGGAGAAGTATTTTAGGATCCTCATCAGTGCCGGTCATGTCTTCAGAATTGGCCTGACGACGTCCGTCCGGACAGCCATCCGAAGCACTAACACGAAAGTTGAGGGTCAAAGGACCGCCAGAATGGACAAAATAAAAGGCAAACGATTGACCCCTGAATGGCCCGGGAATCGTGACGACCTGAGGAATTTCAACCCCAGCCAATTCGCCAGAGTCGCGTTTCGCAGACAAACACCCATAACCCAGACCGGCCAAAACCCCAAATGCCCCCACGCAAAACACCAACACATGCCTCTGCATTAAACTACACATAGCTCTCTCCTTTTTTTACCTCCCCGGATGGCTTGCCGATTAAGTCATTTGCACATCTCTTTGCTTCAGAGCCGATTTCGAAAACCCTATGGGCTCGGAACAATATCACGGATACAGATCTTTCGTTCCCATGACAAGGGTTTCAGCGCTCAGATGTTCTTGATGTGGCTTGATGGTATAGCGTATCTTCAGTTCACTGCCTGCGCTCAACACATTCGGCAGCACGAGGGTAAGCGATCGGGCAGCTGCTGCCTCCGCGCGAAACCGGAAGGACTCGCAAAGGATCATGTCGTATGCCCGGTCGAAAACAAGCAAGGCACCAGCCCCGGACGGCGCGGACAAGTCAAAAGCCCGAATGGAAGGAAGACGCCATGTCCCGTCCTCGAGCGGAAGCGCTGAAGACGGCAATGAGTCCGCTGCAAAAGATGCCGTCTCGGCGAGTTCTGCGTCAAAGAGACGAACGGTAAGCCCATCCACCATGAAGGGAAGCGACTCAAAAAGCCCCCCAAGGGCAATGTTCTCTGAAGCACGGATATCCACGGCGGCCTCGATACGGTCGTCCAGGAACCGGACAGTACGGGTGAAAGCCAAGGGGGCATGCCGCATCGCGCCACGCCGACGCATGACACGCGCTTCAGGATCAAAAGACACTTCCTGATCCACGAATCCGCAACAGAAGATGTGTGGATCGAGATTCCCCCCCGCCAAGCAGGCAGGTTTCAACAGACGTCCCCATGTCGTGTTGGAATACATCACATCACGGTTGAACCCCAGCAGGGTGGGACCGCAATTACGGACAAAAACGGCTGACAGCCCTCCGGGCTTGGCCGACTTGCGCCCTCGGATACCCCTGCCCTCGGATTCTATGTAGCCATTCACCTCGACCGAGCCATCCACTATGCGGGTCAGTTGAAAAAACTCGAAATCAGACTGCGCGTGCCCACCATAGCTGACGGCATAGTAGTCAGGTGTGTTGATAAAAAAGAACGCGTTGTCAAGCACTCGCACGAACGGCTCTGACGACAAAGCCGGCCAGAAAGGACCCATATCTGGCGTGAGCGCCCCCAGCATTGCGTGCTGCTGGGTACGGAAACAAAAGTCGGTGGGCGAAGCAATGTCACGGAAGCGATCCTTGGTGGCAACTCCCTTGCGGGGAAGCGAGACATGGCTTTTCAGCCGATTGTAGCCGTCAATGAAACTATCCAGCAGCGCGCCATCGGCGTAATCCCGCAATTGATTGAGGTTGCCCTCTTGGCTCCAGGCACTATACTGGATATCATATCCGAGGCTTTCGGACAGATAACCGGCTCCGACAAGTCCGATGTCGGCGGGTCTGTCGCCGTACCCCAAGGCGCTACGGTAGTTGGTCGGGTCAGGATTCAGGCGGCCCATCAGACCCGGAGTCAACAGAATATCCAGATGCCGACGCAACATGAAAGGAACCTCGGGATTGGCAGTGAACTTCCAGCTCTGAAGCGCATCACACAAAGCATACGTCCATTGGTTGGCCACCTCGCCGACATGCATGTTGAGAACCGAGTTCTCTCGCAAGACCAGAAGCTTCCGCCAGGTGTCCGTCAAATCCTTCGAAAGCGCATAGGACAGTACATCCCCCATGGCTATAATCGGCCCGGAAAGCTTGTTTACACTGCGGGCGTCCCAATGCCAGGCAACACGAACCGGCAAACTGAAAAATTCCCCGTCACGCACCTCGATATCGATTGGCCAATCATGTGTGCGCAAATGCCAGAGGAAGGGAGTCTGGCTGTTGAATAAAGGGCGCAAACCTAAAGCCACTCTCCGAATCAGCCCGGGATCGCCATGGTAGGGATTGGCAGGATGCTCACATCCCGCCACTTTGGCCAATTTGACCAACGCGGCATCTTCAGAGAAAACCCCATAATCCGATGCCGTGGCATCCAAACACTGAGTAGCCAGCAATGCCGGAGCCTCGGAAATCAACTTGGACATTTCGGCATCATCAAAAGCCTTATGGTTGATTTCCCCCTTCGAGCCCGCATGCAAAGCCAATTCATTGGGCTTTATGCCATCCGCCCATTCGTTGATCACCCGCTGTCCATGGAGGAATGTCCAGCGTCCTTTGTTGTCGATTTGCAATCCTCCGGCAATGCGCGCTGCAGTCTCCGGATCGGGACAGAGCACGAAGGGGAGACCAACCACATGCAGATGGGCACCGGTTGTTTCCCCGGTCAGACACAGACGTAAGACAGTTCCTTCATCGTTTCTTTCCGGCCGATGGATAAAATAGCTCATGAAAGTCCTCGGCACAGTCTCATGAAGCTTGTCACCCGCGAGATTCTCCAACCTGGCTGCCCAATTGTACGGTTGGATTTCCTCAACAAGGCTCAAGCCGATATCCTTGACTCCCGGCGGCATGTACAGATAGGTCGTGGCAAAGCGGTTTGCCACGATATACAGCGGCCCCGGGCCGGGATGAATACCTGTCGCCAGCGGACGACTCGGCGTGACAGATATCCAGTGGTCCCAGCTGGCGACAACCAAAACCCGGTACAAGCCCGCACCGGCCGCCGGAACAGTAAGTGAAATACGGCGATGAGGCAATACTTGCGGATTCTCAAGAAGGGGCGAGCGTCGTTTGCCGGCTGGATAGCCCCCAGGGCTGTGGACACGATGCCATTCCCTGTAGCGATAGTCATGCCAGATGTCATAAATACCGTCCCGGCATGATTCATCCCCGGTGACAACACCATCGTCCTCGAGCATCTCCATCGCCAGCACCTCGTCCCGCGGCCCGACAACCCAGAACATCGAGGGGCGAGGTCCCTGCATATACACGTTCATGTCGCGCACTGTAAAGTCCAGCGTGAAGCCAGCACCCTCCTCGTCCAGCATGTGGAAGATCAGCCATTCCCGCGGACGCCAGAGGACATCCGAGCCTAGATAATCAGTCCCGGGGGCAACTCCACGCCATTGCGGCACAACAGGATCCTCATCCCAGAACTTGTCTGCCGCAGGGCAAGTTGTCGCAGCATACAACGAAAGCGCCGAAGAAAGAGTTCTCATGACAAACCCACGTATAAAATTACTGACCACCGACTTCGCCCTCAATTGAACAAGTTGTGACCCCATGGCGGCTGCTTGTCTGAACCACCGTATGGTCCGGGAATCGGTGCAGGATGTTGATCTGCACGGCCATCCCAGTACGATACCGCTATGTAACGTCTGTGATGCCAGCCGTACTGCCAGGCTGCGTCCGCATATGTGCCGGCATTGCGAAGCGTGGGCCTGTCGTCCACACCCCAGTGAGAATAACCCTCGAAGTGCTGGATTATCAATGACGGATCCTTTACCCTGGCCGAGCGGATCGCAAAGGTGTAACTGCCGGTCGAATGACTCCAGTCAGATGTCCACTGGCGGCGATTGCGCGGGTAGGTGGTAACGCCCCATTGTGCGCTGCCAGGGAGCCATACCTTGGGCGTCCCGGGACAAAAATAAGGACTGCTGGCCAAAGACTGCTCACCCTGACTCGTCGCACTCAAACCCAAATAAGAATAGAAAAGCGGATAAACCCAGAGATGTGATGAATTCAAATTCGTATTACCATACAGTATGGCCAAGTGCCCGTTGAAGGCCATGGCGTTGTAGTCCATCTCGTATGTGGTCTCGGCCATTCCTATCTGGCGCAGGTTGCTGAGGCATACTCCCCCACGCGCCACCTGCCGGGCTTGGCCGAGCGCAGGCAGCAGCAAGCTCATCAAAATCGCTATGATACCAATGACCACCAACAGCTCGATCAGAGTGAAGCCTCCGCGCCTCCGGCGCATCGGCTTCTCCACTCCGCCGACAAAACCGCTCGCGATTGTGTCAAAAGCACACATGCGTGCAGGTGCCCCCATGGCAAGTATTATCCTATGAATCTCAATCGCATGCATACATCCTCCTTTTTTTAGGTTCTCCGAAAAACCTTTATATCTAGGCGGCAACTAATTTGTTCAAGGCTTTGGAAACTCCCTCCGGATCAAGCAATATCGGCGGCAACTCGACAAGAGACTTGCCGCGCAGCGCCGGTTGACACGATATATCTTCCAGCAGCGCCTCGACGGCGCGGCGGCCAATATCCTCCACACGGATATCAATGACGGCAGGCAGAGGCGAGACTCCAACCAACGACGAAGAACACCAGTCACAAACTACCACCCTGATGTCACCCCCAGGCTCCAAACCATGGCGACGCAATTCCCCATAGACCAAAGGCAACATCCAGACACCCACAGCGAACAACCCGTCATATCTTTCGGGAGCAGATGCCAAAGCAGCGACAGCCTCGCATATACCTTTAACCCGGGAATGATGGCTTGAGTCATCCTGCATGGCAAAACTCCCAACCCGGCAACCCGACTCGGAAATCTTGCGTGCGAATTCCTCGCTCCGCTCACGATAAATCCCGGCTCGCGAGGAAAAACCTAAAACCCCAACATTATGGCAGCCGACACCCAAAAGATATCCCGCAGCAAGCTCACCCACAACCTTGTTGTCGTATGTGACCTGTGAACCTCCGTAAGCAGGATCCGACTGTCCCATCACCTTGACACTCGGCAGCCCCTTCAGCCAACACACGACAGAATCAGACAGCGGGATGCCCAGATGAATTACACCGTCAATCCCTCCAGGAAAAAATTTCGCCGCATCTCGACTCGAACTCTCACAATTCTTGATGGATATTGAAAGGTCTCGGGCACTGGCCGCAGACTCAATGCCCTCAAGCAAGCCAAGATAGACCCCCGACAATGGTACCCTCGACGACTCGGCATCGCCAAAGTGAACAAACCCTAGCCGACTACTGAACTTCGGATAGGTCCCAACACGGGAAACACGGTACAACAAACCCTCGGAAACAAGACGGTTGACCGCCTTGTTCACCGTCATGAAGTTTACACCGTACTCCCGAGCCATACGATGAACACCAGGCAAAGCACCAGTAAATTCGCCAGACTTCACACGAGAGCCTATGTCTTCCGCCAAAGCTATGTATTTCGACTCAATCATTGCCTTTCAACACAAGATAACTGTCTTACGTAATACAGCTATTATATCATACCGGCTCAGGCTTGTCAAGCGGGAAATGAAAAAAAATATGGAATTTTGAAATTGGAGCCAGTTTCAAAACTCCGCGCGAACCGCGTTGGGAGCGCAGGCGCGGCAGACGGTGCGGCGAAATGGCTGGTGCATACCCGAAGCTGTCTGTGCCTGCCATTCCGCCGTGGCGCATGCCGTGCCTCCGCCCCAACCCTTTGGGCGGCAAGCTCTTTTGGCGC
>JAFGFR010000248.1 GCA_016930955.1 Victivallales bacterium
CAGCGAGCACAGCGACACGAACATGTAAAAACTGGCCTTGAGTATATGCGACTCGAAGATCACCAGCGGGGCGTAAACCCCCAGCAAAAGCCCTGCGGAAATCCCAACAACATCGCTGCCGAAAATCTTCCTCGCCACGAAGACTGTCAGAACTATGCTCCCCAACCCTAGAAGCATCTGCACAACAACCACCGCAGTAGGCAGACCTTCAATTCCGCAGAACAACCTGATGCATGCCAAAAAAAAACTGTACGCTGAAAAAACGGCACGGCCATGGTAAAAATCATCGCCCGAGCCAAGCAGGGTCTTCATGTCAAGGCCACTGAGAACATGAAAAAACCTGAAGGCCGACCTGTGCCAGTCAATAAAGTAAAGAACCCTCACAACAAGCCCGGCGATCAATGGAAGTCCATAGACAACAGCAGACCGCAACCTGCTGCCACGGTCGGAATAATGGCTGGTCAATACTCTTCGCACTAGAAATACCCGAATAGCTCCAATGACACGTTAACTTAATGGCACCCACTTAAATATAAGATGCTGTCGCACATACAACCTTATCATGTCGGGGAATAAAATCAAGACTCCAGAGCCGATTTCAAAATCCCGCGCGGCCACGGGTAGTCTCGAAATCGGCTCGGTAAAATTCCCGTTGTTTCTTCTTCCCAATGTTGAACACAGGAGCTCATGGGATAGATTAGCCTGAGAGCACGAGGAGGACAAATGTGCGGCATATGCGGTATCTTCAATATTGACGGCAGCAGTCTGGATAGAGGCATTCTTGAGGCCATGAACAATTCCCAGGTCCATCGCGGCCCGGATGGGGAAGGCTTGTGGACGGGCGGCAACGTCGGACTCGCTCACCGAAGACTATCCATAATTGACCTCTCGGCCGGCGTCCAGCCCATGTGCAACGAGGACTCATCCGTCTTTATCACATATAACGGCGAGATATACAACCACCGCGACCTGCGCAGGATATTGGAGAGCAAGGGGCACATATTCAAGACCTCCTGTGATACAGAGGTGGTCCTTCATCTCTACGAGGAATACGGGAAAAACTGCGTTGACCTGCTTCTCGGAATGTTCGCTTTCGCGATTTTCGACACACGAAGGCGGTCCTTGCTGCTGGCCAGAGACAGGATGGGGCAAAAACCCCTGGTCTACTTTATGCTGACAACTCCAGACGGCAAACCGGCAAGCTTTGTCTTCGCAAGCGAGATGCAGGCACTCAAGACCCATCCCAGAATGCCGCGCGAGATCAATCCTCAGGCACTCCACGACTACATGACTCTCCAATATGTCCCCTCTCCAGACACAATATACAAAGTTGTAAGGAAACTCCCCCAGGGCCATATTTTGGAAATCGCCGAGAGCAATCCGGCACCGCGCATAACACAATACTGGAGATGCAATTTCTCCGAAAAGCTCGACATAGGTTTCGATGAGGCCTCAACCAAGCTCCAGTCGCTGCTCGAGGACGCCGTCAGAAAAAGGCTGATGGCGGATGTCCCGCTAGGTGCATTCCTCTCGGGAGGAATCGACTCCACCATCGTCGTGTCACTTATGAAAAAATTCTCCCTAATGCCAATCAAGACATTCACCATCGGATTCGAGGACCAGAAATACGACGAAAGATCTTTCGCCCTGGTCGCGGCAGGCGCCCTCGACACCGAGCACCGCCAAAAGGTCGTCAACCCCGCAGACTTCAATATCCTCGAAAAACTCGTCAGGCACTACGGCGAGCCATTCTCCGATGCCAGCATGCTCCCGACATACCTTCTCAGCCAGTTCACCTGCGAGTACGTCAAGGTCGCACTCAGCGGCGACGGCGCAGATGAGATATTCGCCGGTTACTACAGATATCTAGTCATGAATTACGCCAGGATCGCCGACTTCATGCCGCTCGCCGTGCGCAAGGCAGTATGCGGCATACTCGCCGCCCCGCTGCCGCCAAAGACCGAGGAAAGGACATTCTGGGGACGCGCAAGAAGAATCCTCGAGGTCCTCTCATCGTCACGACACCGCCGATATCTCGACATGATAAGCCGATTCGACGAGAAAACCAAGTTCTCTGTGTATTCCGCTGATTTTGCAAATCTCGCACTCCAGGACACGCAGAGGATATTCGATGTCATCGCCGAAACGCTGTCCGCCAAAAACCCAGTCGAGAAAATCATGGAGACGGATTTGCTCACCTACCTCCCCGGTGACATCCTCGCAAAGATCGACATCGCCTCCATGGCAAACTCCCTCGAGTTGCGCAGCCCTTTCATGGATCACCGCGTGGTCGAGTTCGCCGCTTCACTCCCACTGAACTTCAAACAGAGCAGAGGAAACAGAAAACACATACTGATCGAAAGCTTTAGACATGATATCCCCCAAAAACTCAGGGAAAGAGGTAAAATGGGCTTCGGAGTCCCAATCGCAAGATGGCTGCGTAACGAATGGAAGGACATTGCCAGAGAACGTCTGCTCGACGGCATCGCCGTAAAAAGCAACCTCTTCAACCGCAGCACAATAGAAAAGATGCTCGACAACCACTGCAACTCAAAATGCGACAACAGCTACCCTCTCTGGAGCCTGCTCGTCCTCAATCTCTGGCTCGAACAAAAATAGAATGGCCTGGGTCAAACCTCCCAATGAAGGTTTGATGTCTGAAAGTAGGGCAAGAAAGGTGCAGAGTATTAGTTGAGCCAGTTTCATTAGTTTCATCGGAGGGGATGGGGGAGACGGGGAATTGGCGATATCTTCGATAGTATCGCGGAGCGTTTCCACCTGTCGGAGTTTACAGCTTCAGAGTGAGGTTCACGGTTCACTGTTCACTGTTCACGCCGTTGGGTTTTCGCATCCGGAGTTGCTGAAACCCGAAACCTGAAACCTGAAACCTGAAACCTGAAACCCGAAACCCGAAAGCAGTCGGTGGACGATAACGGCGACGAGAACGGATCACGAGTAAACTCGAATCGTCAACCGCTTTCGTCGCAGCGGATGCCGGAGAATGCCGTGCGACGACAATCGCCAGATGGCATGCAGCCTGATACTCCATCCCTATCCATGATAACGTTATGTATACAGGGAAAACGATGTTTCGGATATTCGATGAGACCGCGGAAGCTGGCGAATCTTTGGACTGCGCAACCCGCTGTTGCGCTTTGACTTGTGGCACCCCAGCGCAATATCAACCTAAAGCGGTGCCAATCTTCGCCTATGTGAAACCACAAGAATCCCTTTGGTCATGGGCTACATGATTCTGGGATTTTGAGCTTCTGGTTTCGAATTCGTTTAGGATTTTGAGTTTAGAGTTTCAGGTTTCCCAGATAGTGGAGCCAATTTCAAAACTACCCGTGGCCGCCTGCCTGTGCGGAGCACGCAGACAGACGCGGCCTGCTATTTTGGATGCGGGAGGCTTTTCACACTTCCTGCCTCGGCTATCTGCATGTTCTTGAAGGGAGTTGACATTCGCTTGCCCTTCAGTGCGTTTGCGACCTCGGCGGCCAGCCATCCCAGGGGATACTCGACACTTGTGATGCCAGGATAGAAGGCCTTGAATGTCGGGCTGTTGTCCACGCCCATGACCGAGATGTCGCCGGGAACTTTCAAGCCGAGTGTCCCGATAATGCGTATCAGCGACAGCGCGAGCCAGTCGTTATGGCAGAAGAATGCGGTCATGCCGTTTTTCTTGACAAGATCCGACACGGCACCCTCATCTTGGGGGAATGTAAGCACGGATGTTCTCATGCCGTGCTTGCGCATGATATTCTCGTAGCCTTTCTTGCGTTTCTCGATGGCCTGGGAATGTCGCTGCGGCATTACATGCGCAATTTTTCGGTGACCTCTTTCGACGAGGTGCCGCGTGGCCTTTTCCCCTGTCGCCGTCTCGTCCGGGGAAATAAATGAGACTTGATCGCCCAGGCACGGCTCAAGCAATGAGAGCACCTTCATTCGCCCCAATATACTCGGCGGGATGGCGATGCCCGGGCACGGGGGGACCACGACGGCTCCAGCGAACCTGCGTGCCCCGAACTCACTTAGCAGGGCTATCATCTCGTCGGTGTCGTTGACTGTCGAGATAAGCAGACGGTAGCCGTCATGCGCGATGGCATCCTTCACCTCGGCCATCATGTCCATGAAGAAAGGTGTCTGCAGCCCTGGGATCAGGGCCGCCACGTTTTTTGTTCGGCCAGTGATGATCTCCCTCGCCGCGGGATTGGGCAGATACCCGAGTTCATCCGCCGTCCGCAGAATCATCGCGCGGGTCTTCTCGCTTATGCCCTTCCTGCCGTGTACAGCCCGATCAACCGTCCCCTGCGAAACCCCGCAGAGATTCGCAAGCTCAAGAGAGGATATCATGACGCATCCTTCCCGCCGACAACGATGTCGGCGACATCAATCTCTCCCGAGACGACCTCGATGAAAGGCTTGCCGTCCTTCAGCCCGACTGTCCCGTAGCCCATGGCGGTGCACAGGAAGGAACGGAAGTCTCCTGCCTGCGGCGGGTTTATCTCCAGAACCTTGCTGACAGCGTCGTAGCGGACGCCCGAGAATGCCTGGAGCATCCCGTATGACGACAACGCCCTCGCATACCAGTGCCCGCACTCATACTCGTTGAAAGGGTTCCTTACTTTCCCGTCGTAGCGTTGGCGGGCCGTCCTTACAATATCGAGCGCCTTTTCTGTCTCTCCGGCAATCGCCAGATGGCCTGCAGCCTGATACTCCGTCCCCGTCCATACCTCGTTGCTGTACACCAAAGGCAATGTCGGCTCGTCGCCTTTCGGCCATGAGCAGACCAGCAGCCCTCCCTCCTTGCCCAATGCATAGGTCGGGCGCTGCGGGTTGCTGTGCCCCGACAAATCCTTCCTGAAGTTGTACCTATGCACGGAAAGAAGATGGCTCTTGACCTTCGCTGGGTCAATCAGTTCCCCCATCCCGCACATCTGGGCCATCCAGGCGCCCAGCACCCCGTCTGAAAGGCAGCCGTCGCCATACTGGTATCTCGGGCCCCCCTCGGCGACGACAGCCTCGGACTCGGGGGACGAGCTGTTGGACATGGACAGTACAGGCCCGCAGCCGAGCTCATCCTGCCGCATCACGCGCTGAATGAAATACTCGCCGTTGAAAAGATCCGTCTCGATGATCTCGCGACCTTTCACATAAAGCTCCCTGTATGCGTCTGCGTCTTTTCCAAAATGCTCCAGCATCAACGCAGCGGCCTTCAGGGCCCCGAGATAGAACGACCCGCACATCCCGTCGGATCCCCAGAACTCTATGTCGAAAGTGTTGTGGTGAGGCTCTCGGAGCATCCCGGTCCGCCCGGGGTCCCATGTCTCGATGCAGTAGTCCAATGCCTTTAAAACCCTCGGCAGCATCCTCTCGAGCCAGGAGTCGTCTGCGCTTATCCGCCAGTCGCGGAAGACCTTCATGACGCATCCGAGCTGCCCGTCCGCCGCTGCGTGGAAATCATGACCCACCGGCCCGATAGGCAGAGAGGCACGGAAATTCTGGTGCCCGCGATCGTCCTGGCATTCGAGAAACTCCGTCTCCCGCAGCCCTCTCTCGAGCCGAGGGAAAAAATGCGGCAGCGCCTGCGCATAGTTCCAGACATGCGTGCACGAACCATGGCAGCAGCCTTTGCTGTCACAGCAGCCCTCCCAGCACCACAGCCGCCCGTCTCGCTGCCGCAGCACTGTCGGGGACTTGAGGATCGTCAGGTTTGCCGATACCGCCTCCAGCACCTCCGGCGGCAGAGTCGAGTCGTAGAAGCATATCGAGAACGCCCGCGACTTCTTGCGAAGTTCGCAATATTCATTCGCAACATGCTCGCTGAGCTGCACGATGTCCTCGAATTTCCCAGAGTACCATGGCCGGTGGCGCTCCTTCTCGCAAAGCGGCGCATCGCCGTTTTCCCCGCCCAAGCAATCGCAGCCTTTCTTGTCCTCGGGACGGGCTATCCTGAGGTCTGTCTCGGGACAGTACCATGTCAGCATGACCCTCACGGTCGTCTCCTCACCGGGGGCAAGCTCGAAGGGCGCGAACAAAGATGCCCCGACCCCGGCACCGTGCCCGTCGTCATAGGGCTCCGACTCACACTGCTCGCCAGTGCTGATCTTTTTCCAAAGCATGCTCTGGGTATCAAACCAGCCGCCCCTGAACCAACGGCAGTCAACGCCTGCGCCCG
>JAFGFR010000249.1 GCA_016930955.1 Victivallales bacterium
GTTTCCCGAAGAGCAGGTGAATATATCACCTTCCCGACTTAATCCAAGCTGCAAAGCCAAAGAAATCACACGCCTAAGGAGGAAGTTCCAAAACTCCGCGTGAAGCGCGTTGGGAGCGCGGGCGCAGCAGACGGTGCGGCGAAATGGCAGGCCGCGCGGCCACAGGGAGTTTTGATATTGGCTCTTAAGCTCTCTCTGAGTGCCGTGCGTCCGCGGGGAGTTTTGAAACTGGTCCTCTTCTGTTTTTTTTGACTTGAAGGGCTGGACATGCGTGCTATTTTAACCCGGCCGGTCTGAAGAGATTGACCGGGTGGCATGAAAGAAATCAGGTGTTGTGGAGTGCAACGGGAGTGTACCCCGTGGCTATGGACTAAGCATGTTTCATATTTTCGGCAACAAAGACAGCAAAGAATCTTCGGGTACGGAAAGTGCCCCGGACCTGGACTTGCTTAACGGCAACTGCTACGAGTGCGATTTCTGCCAGAGCGTGCATAGCTTGATAGATGCAGTCCCTCTGTCGGTCACTAAATGCTCCAACTGCGGGGCATCCAACTTCATCCCCTATCTGCTCAAGCACTACTGGCTCTACAAGCCCCTCGGGGGCGGCGGGATGGGTGCAGTGTACAAGGCGGTACACCACAGCAATCCCAAGTGGGAGTTCGCCGTGAAGGTCCTTCCACGGAAGAAGAAAAATGACCCGCATCTGATCGAGGCCTTGCTGCGAGAGGCATCAATAGGCAAGAAGTTCGGGAGGCATCCGCATCTTGTGGAAGTGGCCGACTACGGGAAATACAACGACGAGCATTTCGCGGCCTTGGAGTTCACTTATGGCCGCCGTCTTGACCAGATTATTGACCAGGGCGACCCGATCAACCAAAAATATGTGCTCCTATGGGCGCTGCAGCTCCTGTCCGCCGAGCAGAGGATATGGGAATCCGGATACCTCTATCGAGACATGAAGCCGCAGAACATAATGATAGACCCCAAGGGGAACGCTGTTCTCTTCGACTACGGGCTGTGCCAGGCCATCGAGCAGTCCAATGACCCGTCTTCAGACATGGTCGACGGCTCCCCACTCTATATGCCGCCTGAAAGGATAGTCGGCATGACCGAGAACAAGAGCAGCGAGATATACAGCATAGGGATGGTTTTGTTCCATGCACTCACCAGAAAGACTTACTACACGTCCACCGGAGCATACGAGCTGGCGAAGAAACATGTGGCAAGCCTGAGGATCAGCAGCGTCGCCACACGGCTTCCAGTCTCCGTAAATCCCTTGATAGCCCCCTTGCTCGACAAGATGGTCGCCAGGGTCCCTGCACAGAGATTCCAGGATTTCAAGGACGTGGCGGTTGCCATCAAGCATATCTACGACAAGCTCTAGCCCGATTCCGCAGAAGAGCCAATCAGAATGACCATTTCTTGGGCTTGCTTTTGCCCTTCCCATCCAGAGGGGTCATCTTCGGGATTGCCCGGGTCTTGGTGGCTACCATGTTCTTCTGCGCCGTCACGACGCTTTGCTCCTTGTCCTTCTTTGCCTTGTAGAGGTTGAAAATGGAGAGTATCTCGCTGAACTTGGGTCTCTTGACAGGCAGATAGGAGAGCATGTCCATTGTCAGGTCGCTTATTTCCCCCGGGATGTCCGGTCTCAACTGGACCGGAGGCTTCGGCGGGACATATTCCACCATCTCCGGGGTCAGCAACCTTCCCGATGAGCCGCTGAAGACCTCGGATTTGTCCTTCTTCTTCTTCATGACTCTGGCATACACTGTCTCGATTTCGCTGCCGCCGGAAAAGGGGTACTGCCCGGTGAGCATGAAGTACATCACCACCCCGAAGCTAAAGACGTCGCCGCGCTTGTCCTCCACACCGCTCTCGGCCTTCTCTGGGCTGATAAAGTATGGCGAGACCGATGAGTCGAACTTGATTGCCGCGTCCTCCTTCAACTCTAGCTGGTCAATCATGTATGTCATGCGTGAGATATAGAAGTTTTTCACCCTGACATTCCCTCTGGCATCGATGTGGATGCTGGCTGGACATATGTTGTGGTGGACAAATTCCTTGTGGTGGGCGATGGCAAGCCCGAGAGCCGCCGCCTGCAACACCTCGACAACACTGTCGACATCAAGCATCCCCTGTTCCGAGGGTGAGTAGCTGTCCAACTGATATCCATCCATCAGCGGGAATGTGACACAGAAATTCCCCTTGATGGTGTCGTAGTGCAGCAGCGGACATATATTGGGATGCTTGAGGGTCGATAGGGACACCGCCTCCTCCTTGGCCATCTTTTCATACTTCTCGTGATCGGGGACCTGGTTGTCCACGAGCATTATATATACATCAGAGTTAGCGGCCTTGTCGAAGCCGGAATAAACATCAATGGCCGACTGCCTTTCAACGAGCTTCTCCAACAGCAGATAGTCGAGCTCGAACGGGATTATCACCTCGGTGCCGCAGTCCGAGCATTCGCAGACAGTGAACGGCTCGATGCCGGTGGTGTCCATCACGCCGCCACAACCTTTACATACTGCCTGAGCCATATTTCACCTCTCCGTTGTACATATTCAGCAAACCCCGTTCGTTAGGGTGCCCGACCCCGATGCGGTTTACTGAGTATCTACTCTCCGTTTCCCCGACGGCCTGGTGCAACACAACAAAAAATAGCACTAAAAGCCGCTTCTGCAGTCGTCCAGACAAGGAATGAATCTAGCACCAAAACAGAATTTTTGCAAACCCCGCTGGTTTTTTTACAAAATAAATTTCTTCGAGTCCGTGGCTTCTCGGCTTGATTAATTGTTATCCCGTGTTATATTCCCAGCCAAGTTTGATATGGATACGGGGTCTCCATGGCCTGAGGTGTCTGACCTTCCAAGCCGCAAGAGGAGTGTTCGAGATGGATGGGAAAATTGCTAGAGGTGTTTATGTGCTGTTGTTTCTTTCCGGGCTGGGTTTGTGCTGCCTCGGTTTTGTTGACATCATTGATGCACGCAAATGCCGCTCATGGGATGTCGTGCCGGGAAGGATAATGGACTCTTCTTTTGTCGAGACCTCGGACATCCACAAAAACCGTATAGGCCAGACTTACATACCCGACATCAAATACGAGTACTCCTACGCCGGGACTACCCAGTTCAACAACCAGATAGGTTATTTCGGGAAGAGTCTCAGTGGTGTCTCGGAATCATTCTACGAGGGGACGGAGGCCGATGTCGTGACCATGCTATCGGACTATCCGGTGGATTTGGCCGTGGATGTCTTCGTCAATCCCGAAAGGCCTTCGCAGTCAGTCCTGGACGCAGGTCTGAAGTTTCCGGTGTTCATGCCGTTTCTCTACGGTTTTTTCCTTATTCTTTTCAGCATCCATCTGTATGTCTTCGGGTGTTTTTACGTTACTGACAACAAGAGTGCCGGCAAACTTGCCTGAAAGACAATTAGGGGAACAAATGATCTGCCCGGAATGCAACGAGGAGATGTTGGTGATAGAGCTCGACGGTGTCGAGATAGACCTCTGCGACACATGCAGGGGAGTATGGCTGGACGAGGGCGAGATCGAGCTTCTTGCAGGGCTGGATGAGTCGTCCGACGAGCCTTTTGTAAAGGCATTGCGGGACAGGGGTGCCGAGAAGAGGACTGGCAACAGAAAGTGCCCCGTCTGCTCGAAGGCGATGATAATTGTCGAGGTGCCGCTTGACCCGCCGGTCGAGATCGACCGATGCCCGGCAAACCACGGCCTCTGGTTCGACCACGGCGAGCTTGATGCTGTGGTGGCGGCGGCAAAAAACACTGAAGTCGGGGGGTTCCTGAACAAGATTTTCGGCGCTGATACGCAAACATGAATAGTTTTTTAAGGCAAATTCCATAGCAAGGAGGTTTCAGATGGTTTTGGTTCTGGTTTTGGTTGTCGGGGGATTTGTATTGTTCATGTTCCTCATTTTGCTGGCTTGGTTCTTCGGGACCTACAACGTGCTGGTCAGGATGAGGAACAGGGTGACCAACGCATGGGCCCAGATTGATGTCCAGCTAAAGCGCAGACATGATCTGATACCCAACCTGGTCAACACGGTGAAGGGATACGCCAAGCATGAAGCCAGTACGCTCGAGGCGGTGATAAAGGCCAGGAACACTGCGATGACGGCCAACGGTGTCGGCGCGCAGGCGGCGGCGGAGGGCGAGCTTTCTGGTGCGCTGAGCAGGCTCATGGTGGTCGTCGAGCAGTACCCTGACTTGAAGGCCAACCAGAACTTCATGCAGGTCCAGGAGGAGCTGACATCCACTGAGAACAGGATTTCCTTCGCCAGGCAGGCGTACAACGACTCGGTGATGGAATACAACACCAAGCGCGAGATGGTGCCGTCGAACATCGTCGCCGGAATCTGCAAATTCGATGCCAAGGAGCTTTTCGAGCTCAAGGACGAGGCAGAGCGCGAGGCGCCGGAAGTCAAATTCTGAAAATGCCTGGAATTGCCATCCGCAAACAGAAGACGCTTATATAACGACAGCGGGATTATTGAGTCATGTGGGAAGCGATCAGCGCCAACAGAAGCAAGTCAATAGTCCTGATCGTCCTTATGGGCATGCTTCTTGCCCTTCTCGGGGCGGTCATAGGAGGCGTGTTTTTCGCGGGTGAGGACGGCATGCTCGCCGGCGGGGCGATACTTGGTGTGATGATCGCCGGCTTCATCTGGTTTGTGATGACGCTTGTGGCGCTGTTCCAGGGAAGGAATATCCTGCTCTCCATCTCCGGTGCCCGCGAGGTCAGCCACTCCGATGCACCCCAGCTATACAACATCGTCGAGGAGATGAGCATCGCGGCGGCACTGCCAAAGCCCCCCAAAGTCTACATCATGGAGGACAAGGCACCCAACGCGTTTGCCGTCGGCACACCCGAAAACGCCGCCGTGGCTATCACCACCGGGCTGCTCTCGGTACTCTCGCGAGACGAGCTTCAAGGCGTGATGGCACACGAGATCGGGCACATAAAGAATCTCGACACCAAGTTCATGACGATTGCAGGTGTGATGATGGGCACTATAGTCATACTTGCGGACGTGTTCATGAGGGGACTTATCTTCGGGGGCGGCGGACGCAGGCGCTCGAGCTCGTCAGACAAGGGTGGGGGGCAGCTTCAGCTCATACTCTTCCTGATTGCCCTGGTCTTCGCCATACTCGCGCCACTTTTTGCCCAGCTGCTGTACCTTGCGTGCTCGCGGAGCCGCGAGTACCTTGCGGATGCCTCGGCGGCGGTGTTCACGCGCTATCCCGAGGGCCTGGCCTCCGCGCTCGAAAAGATTTCCGCGAACCACTCCAAGCTCGCCTCGGCCAACCGGGTCACCGCGCCAATGTACATCGTCAACCCCATCATGAAGGCCCACGCAGGAGGGAATTCACTCTTCAGCACCCATCCTCCCACGAACGAGAGGATTAAAGTCCTGCGCTCGATGGGCGGCGGAGCCGGACTAAAAGACTACAACGAGGCTTTCACGAAAATCTGCGGCAAGGCAATCATCGGCGAAACCACACTGCGCTCCGCAGAGGTGTTGAAAATGCGCGGAATCACCACCCCTGAACCACCACAGCTTCCCAAAAACGACATAAAAAGGCAGACCCGCGAGGCGACCGACATCCTCCATCGCCTAAACCATTTCGCATTTATCTCATGCCCATGCGGGGTCAGGCTGAAAATTCCCCCGCAATTCAACAAACCCATATGCAAGTGTCCGCGGTGCGGGAAAGAGCATCCTGTCAAGATAGCTTGATCCTAGAGCCAATTGCAAAACTACCCGTGGCCGCACGGATTTTTGAAACTGGCTCTGTATACTAAGCTTTAAACAACGACTGATTCCGGGTCCTCAACCGCAGGAGAGGGCTCCTTCGCCGCAGTCTGTTCGGCAGGCACCTCAGGCTCTTGAACCGAAGCAGCCTCCGACTTGGCTTCCTTGGATTTGGACTTGGCGCCTTTGGCCGGCTTCTTGGTCTTGCCTTCCTGTTCCTCTTCGGCGCCGATGGCGTTGTCGAACGCCTCGCCCATGCCAACCATCGCACCGCCCTTCATGGCGACCGAGACCTCCTCGCCTGCAGCCCTTATCGCATCCTCGGTGAAGTCCTCGCTGACGGCCTTGATGCTCAAGCCGATACGCCGCTCGTCCTTGTCCATCTTGATGACCCTGGCCTCCACCTCGTCGCCTATCTTCAGCACGTCCTTCACGCGTTCCACACGCTCGGCGCTGATCTGGGAGATATGGATAAGGCCGTCAATCTTATGCGAGAGCTCCACGAAGGCCCCGAAGGCGGTTATCTTCGCGATCTTGCCCTTGACGATGTCGCCGATCTTGTAAAGTTTCTCTATCTCTTCCCAAGGGTCGACCTCGGCCTGCTTCATCCCCAACGAGATCCTCTGCTGTGCGGCATCTATATCGAGAATCACCGCCTCAACCTCATCCCCGGGCTTGACGACCTCGTTCGGGTTGTTGATCTTGCGTGTCCATGACATGTCGGAGATATGTATCATGCCGTCAATGTCGTTCTCGATCTCGACGAAGGCCCCATAGCTGGTCATGTTCCTGACCTTGCCTTTGATTCTTGTGCCGACGGGATATTTCTGGGCCAGTGCCTCCCAGGGGTTCTGCTCGGTCTGACGGAGACCCAGAGACACCTTCTTCTGATCCTTCTTGATGTCAAGAACAACAGCCTCGACCTCGTCGCCCAGGTTAAGCACATCCCCGGCCTTCGTGACTCGCTTCGTCCATGACATCTCGGAGACGTGTATCAGACCCTCGATGCCGTCGAATATCTCCATGAAGGCGCCATAGGGCATGATGTTGACGATACGCCCCTTTACTTTCGACCCTATCGGGAATTTCTGCTCGATGTTGTCCCAGGGGTTCTCGGTTTTCTGCTTCAGTCCCAGCGACACACGGCTCTTGACCTCGTCAATGTCGAGGATCATCACCTCCAGATCCTGCCCGACCTCGACCATCTCGCCGGGATGGGATATGCGCCCCCACGACATGTCGGTTATATGTAGCAGCCCGTCAAGCCCGCCCAGGTCCACGAACACGCCGAAGTCGGTGATGTTCTTCACAACACCCTTGCGGATCTGGCCGATCTCTATGTCCTTCATTATCTCCGTGCGCTTCTCCGCTATGCTCTCCTCGAGAAGCTCACGCCTTGAAACAACTATGTTCTTCCTGTCGTCGTTGATCTTCAATATCTTGAACTCGTATTCCTTGTCAAGGTAGTCATCGAGGTTCTTCACCGGCATGACATCTACCTGCGACCCGGGCAAGAAGGCCTCTATGCCGTCAACGTCGACAAGTATCCCCCCGCGGACACGACTCTTCATCACGCCCTTGACAATAGCGCCCTCGGCACTTTCCTCGGTGATCTTGGCCCATGACTTCTGGAACTCGGCCTTCTTGGCGCTGATGCCAGGCATGCTGTTGTCGTTCTCCAACTCCTCGAGCAGCACATCCACCTCGTCGCCGACCTTGAGGTCATCCCAGCCCTGGAACTCCTCTTTTGAAAGGTAGCCCTCAGCCTTGTATCCGATATCGAGCAGAGCGCCGGAATCTCGTTTCTCCACCACCTTCCCCTTGATGATCGAGCCTTCCACAAAATCCGTCCGCACCTGACCGGAAAGCAACTCCTCCATAGAGGGAATGTTGTTGAGGTCCACGTAGGTCGAGGCCCCCTCCAGTGTTTCTTCTGTTGTCATTTTGTTTGTTCTTGTTGATTTGTTAGTCCTAACTTCCGGGCCGCCAGCCCGCCGCCGCCCCCCGACCATCCCGGGGAGCACATACATGCCCGGCAGCTCATAAGAACCGCCGGCAAAACCATCAAATACAAAAAAAGCCGCTTAAGATATACTGCCCCCTGCGGATTGCAAGCCGCAGATCAGAAAGTCCCACGGCTATTCCTCCACAGTCTCCTTCTGGTAGGAGTCTATTATCTCCTTTGCCACATTCGAAGGGACCATCTCGTATCTCGTGAACTCCATCTCGAAAGTCCCGCGGCCCTGGGTCATGCTGCGGAGCTCGGTGGCGTATCTCGACATCTCAGCAAGGGGGATTTCGGCGTTGACAACCTGCAGGCCCTCCTCCGCGCTCATGCCGAGTATGCGGCCGCGTTTCTGGTTTAAATCCCCGGTGATGTCGCCCATATACTCGTCCGGGATCATAATCTTGACCTTCTGTATCGGCTCGAGCAGTATCGGCTTGGCATTCTCCATCGCCTTCCTGAACGCTGTCCTGGAGGCAATCTTGAAAGCCATTTCGGAAGAGTCCACCGGGTGGTGCTTGCCGTCATAGACGGAAATTTTGACGTTCTGCACAGTGCACCCTGCCAAGGGGCCCTTCTGCATAGCCTCCACGACCCCCTTCTCCACTGCCGGTATGAAGTTTTTCGGGATGTTGCCCCCTACGACATCGTTGACGAACTCGAAACCTTCCGGGTTGGGGGATATTTTCAGGAATACCTCGCCGAACTGGCCATGCCCGCCGGACTGCTTCTTGTGGCGGTAGCTCGCGTCCCCGACACCGGTGATGGTCTCCTTGTAAGGGATCTTCGGAGCCGCGAAATTCACGTCCACCTTAGCGTTCTCCTTCAGCTTCTTCAGCACCTGGGTCAGATGCTGGTCGCCCATCCCAGAAAGGATCAGCTCGTGGGTCTCGGCGTTGCGCTCGATCTTGATGCCAGGATCGCTCTCGGCCAGCTTCGCCAAGCCGGTGCCAATCTTTTCCTCCTCGCCGCTCTTCACTGCCGTTATGGCATAAGACATGACCGTGTTGGGGAATGTTATCCTCTTCAATGCCTTTGCGGAACTCGACAGCGAAAGCGTGTCATTGAGCGCTGTGCCCTTGAGTTTTGGAATCCCCACGACCATTCCTGCCTCGGCCTGTGCAATCGCTTCCTGCCCTTTGCCGTTCATCAGGAACAAAGACCCGAAACGCTCTTTCGACCCCTTGCTTATGTTGAACACCTCCGAGTCGGATCTGAATTCCCCTGAGACTATTCGCATGAAGGTGAGCTGCCCGATAAAAGGATCCACAATGGATTTGAATACCATGCCCGTCGCC
Source organism: Victivallales bacterium (assembly GCA_016930955.1). Classification (GTDB taxonomy): domain Bacteria; phylum Verrucomicrobiota; class Lentisphaeria; order Victivallales; family JAADHT01; genus JAFGFR01. The sequence continues at coordinate 9,075 of JAFGFR010000249.1, forward strand.
TGGCTGCCATCAAGCTTCATCTTGTCGCCGTTTTCAAGCTCCGTCTCTCCCCTGGCCATGGGATCGGCCATCAGATTGACTATCCCGTCCATAAGCTCGTCTATGCCGATGTCCTTCTCGACGCTGCCGGCGAATACCGGCACGAGGGTACCGTCGAGGATGGATTTGTGCAGGCCACGCGATATCTCCTCGTCGCTGAGCTCCTCGCCATCGAGATAGCGCATCATCAGATCCTCGTCGGACTCGGCTATGGAGTCCATGAGCTGCTCGCGGTACTTGCCGACCTCAGCTTCAAGCTCGGGGGGGATATCCTTGCCTCTAAGTACATTCACGATCCCGGAAAAAGACCCTTCCTTGCCCACCGGAAGGGTGAATGGGATGCATACCGTCTTGCCGAAGACATCCTGGAGTTGAGCCAGAACCTTGAAGAAATCTCCCAGCTCCCTGTCAATACGGTTTATCAGGACACAGCGTGGGACACCCCTTTCCTTCGCAAGCCCCCAAGCCCTCGATGTGCCTATCTCTATCCCATTGACCGCATCCACCACGACAAGAAGGTTGTCGGAATAGCTCACTGCGGATATCGTCTCGCAGATGAATTCCCCGTAGCCGGGAGTGTCGCAGAAGAACAAATGGCAGTCCTTCCAGCGGCAGTTTAACAACGACGCATAGATGCTGCTCATCTTCTCGTGCTCATCGGGGGCGAAGTCGGAGACGCTGGTCTTCTGGTCAACCCTGCCACAACGGTCAACAGCGCCAGCCTTGTAGAGCATAAGGTCGCACAGAGAGGTCTTGCCGCTTCCAGTATGCCCGGCAACAGCGAAGTTACGGATCCTGTCAGTCTTTATGTCTGTCATTACGCATCCTCGTTTCTTGTATGCCGCGCAGACTCCCATAATGGATAAATCCACCGGCAGTTACCATGAACAAAACCAAATTAAAGGAAGAAAAAATAGCCGATTATTCGGATATTGCAAAAAAATGCCGGTTAATATCTTGTATTTTCTTTGAAAGACACTATATAGTGGGGCTGTCATGAGACAAAAAATCTGCCAGCATTGATGTTTTGTGTTGGATCTGTGTCGTTTTTCCGGGCGGCTCCTGACGCCGACGCCCTTTACAGATGCCCCTTGCGAGGGGTAGCCGGGATTTTATTCAAATGAGAAAGAGGGAATCCAAAATGACAGGCTGCATATCCCCCATGGATGTCGTGGCAGACTCGCATGTGGGACTCATCAGGGAAATCAACGAAGACAGCTACGTCTATTGCGTCAACACAGGCAGCCGCAACACGCTTGTAGCCGTGGCGGACGGTATCGGCGGACACGAGGGGGGGGATATCGCCAGCTCACTGTGCATAAGAACCCTCGCCTCCGAATGGCGCAACGGCGACTTTGCAGGCACGAAATCTTCCGGGAAGATCAGGAAATTCCTCGAGAGCCAGGTCAATAAGGCCAACCAGATGATCTACGACCTCAACAGGTCCTATAATATTCAGCACCCCATGGGCACGACGATAGTCGCCGGAGTATTCTCGCCGCAGAGTTTGTGTCTTGCCCACGCGGGAGACAGCAGATGCTACTGCCTGAGGGACGGCGACCTGATACAGCTTACCCAGGATCACAGCTATGTTGCCGAGCTTGTAAGGAACAATCTTATCAGCTCCGAGGAGGCAAGAGTGCATCCATTCTCCCATATCATCTCCAAGTCTGTCGGGCCGGTTATGGGCCTTGATGTGGAGCTGCGTACTTTCCCGAGGCAGCGTGATGACCGCTATTTGTTCTGCTCCGACGGGCTCAACACGCATCTCGATGATGTCGAGATCGAAACAATACTTAGCGGCGCCGCCAGCGCTTACGATGCCGTCAGGGAGCTCCTTTACGCCTCGTTGCGCGGCGGCGGCGAGGACAACATCACCGTGCTTTGCGTCTATACCTGACATCCCTCATGCGAGTCTTAAGGCGGCATGGGCGGCCGCTTATTTAGCCATCCGAGCCAATTTCTATGGACGTTGAAACCATATATTGCTGTGAGATAAGCGATGTTTCCGGTGACCCGGAGGCCAGCATCGAGTATCTGTCGTCATTTGAAATGCCCTTCAGCACCTTCACAAATGCAGACGGTGGGGGCATCAGGCATGTGTTCTACCTCGAGGACCTCTGTTCTTCGGAGTCCATAAGTTCGATACTCGCCGACATCCCGGATTACTGGAAAAGCATCGGGGTCAGATTCGACACGATAAATCTCACGACCATAGCCGGAAAGGACTGGGCCGAGGCATGGAAACAGCATTTCCCTGTCCAGCATGTCAGTGAAAAGCTGGTCGTCAGGCCGGGGTGGCTGGAATACACACCGCGATCGGACGATGAGATAGTCCTGCGGCTCGACCCGGGGATGAGTTTCGGCACAGGTCGCCATGAGACAACTCGTTTCTGCCTCAGAATGATCGAGTCTGTCCCCGACAAAGATACCAAGAACTTTCTCGATATTGGCTGCGGATCCGGGATACTCGCCATCGCGGCGCTCAAGATGGGCTTCGCAGCAGTCTCCGCCTTCGACAACGACCCTGCATGCGTACAGTGCGCTGTACAAAATATGCGCGACAACCGGATTGACCCCGCCGAACTCGAAGTCGGGCTCGCCGAACTTTCAGGCGAGCTCCCCCCGCCTACTTTCTCCGGCCCCTTCGACGTTGTCGCCATGAACGTCCTCTCAAGCGTGGTCATCAAGAATATCAGAACCCTCATGGCATTGCTGAAACCCGGCGGGTCTGCCATCCTCGCAGGTATCCTCGGCAATGAGTTTCAAGCGCTTCGAAGCGCTATGGAGAA
>JAFGFR010000250.1 GCA_016930955.1 Victivallales bacterium
GCAAAACTTTAGGACTAACTGAGTTTTCACCTTATTGGTTAGAAGATTTTTTGAGATTTAACCCTTCGGGTTGCTGCATTATTTAGGTTTATTGTGAGCAGATTTCAGCTGCGAGAAGCTCGAGTGCAGTTCTCGGGTCGCCTCCGCCGGAGACCAGGGCTTTGTTGACTTCGAGTATTTTGGTCATGCAACGTCCGAGCCCGGAGTCTGCGAATCTCGCAGACTGAGAGTAAAGCATCCAGACCGCGAAAGGTTTTCTTTTGAGCAGTACGCTTCCTTCTAGTCTCTCCTTGGTTTCCGGCCGGATACCGTTGAGCAGACCTTGAAATTTGTTGTAGTCACAATTGCGTGGAACCTGCAGGTGTTTGGCTGCGGACTTGACATGGATCATTTCTTGAAAGCGGCTGGCGATGGAATAGACCATCGCCATTGCAGAGCTTTTGTCTTTGTAAAGGACGTTCAGAACCTCCAGGGCTTCTGGCAGTTTTTTAGAGGCGACCGCGTCGGAGAAAGCCCATCCGGCGGCCTCGGGGGTGGAGCAGCATATCTGCTTGCAATGCTCGATGCTTATCGAACTCTCGGGATAAATGAATGATGCGAGCTTGTCCAGCTCGGTGGCGACCCTGCCTGCGTCGGCGCTGCATGAGGCTGCCAGGAACTCGACGGCATCCCGGGATATTCTCAGCTCAAGTGCCTGGCAGGCCTTCATTATTGATATTTTCAGGTCGTCCTCCCACTTCCTCGCAGCAGTGTCAATCCTGTCGAAAATATGGACTTCGCCGAACTTGTCGCATGTCTTGAAAAGGGATGATCGCTTGTCTATTTGAGTGCCGTCAATGATCAATGTCATGTTCTCGGGCAAGCCTGGTTTGATGGCCGCCAGCAACTTCTGGCTTGCCGCCTTCGCGGCATCGGTCTTTGCGAGCAGAGAAAAATCGAGACGCTTGACCCATATATATTTGTGTTCCCCGAAGAGGTCGGGAGTCTGGATGGACAAAATCAGTTCGCCAATCATCTGCGGCAGCTTTAATTCATGACTGTCCGCGTTGATGATATCGAGGCTGGGGTTTCCCTCGAATTTTTCGCCGCATAACAATTTTACTGTCGAGTTGGCTTTCTGGCGTATGCTGAAACTATCGTTCCCGGATATGAGATAAAGTGCTGGCATGGCTAAAACAGCAAGTCCTTCTGGAATATCTTTCTGAGTTCAGGTTTGAACTTCTCGTTCATCCCTGGGGTGTTCTCGAACTCTTTGATGAATTCTTTCGCTTGCTCCCTGGCTTTTTTTTCGTCCACGAAGCTGAGGTTTCTTATCCGATCAATCCTCTGGTCGCAGATTGCATCAATCCATTTCTGTACCTGTGAGTCCACCTCCGGCAAATTGTTCGCCTGCGACATGCTGTCTGTCATGATGAGCAGGAACTCATAGAGATCCTTGTCGTTGCATCCGGGAAACACATCCCTTGCAATCGGCAACAGGTCGTTTACCGACAGCGAAGTCAGAGGAATCTCCCTTGCTCCTGTGGGGGTTATCAGCTCGACCATTCCGCCGATGATGTTTCTTATCCTGCCGTCTGCGACAAATATGTCGGCATATTTCGACCCGCTGGAGGCGACTTGCTCCTCGAATCTCCTGATCTGGTCGAGCTTGTCCATTTTTGCCTCGATCCATTCCTCGTTTCCTGGTCTTCTCGCGTTCTCGCTCTTTAAAAAAACTTTTGCGGCTTCGGCCTTGCCTCGGGAGGCCATTGCATATACCCTGACGAGAAGGCTGTTTTGCCATGAGTTCTGGTACAGGTCCTCGACTTCTCTGAGCCGTTCCTCGAGACGGTTTTTTTCCTCGATGATCCTTCCGGACTCCTCCTGGGTGTCCGACGTCTTCAAAGCCATGAGGTTGAGCCGCTGCTCCTTCACGGCAAACTCCCGCTGTTTCTCCTCGAGCATCTCGGCCTTCTTCCGGTTGTCCTCGATCAGACCCTCGAGCTGGCTAGAGACCTCCTCGCGGATATTGGATATCTGCTCCTCCGCTTTCGTGAGCTGATCCGACAATCTGCGGTTACGTATCTTCTCTCGAAAATAGAGCATCCTGGTTCTTAGCTCGCGGTCGAAATCATATTTGGATGAGGGAAGATTTTTGTAGAGCCTGTTCCACTGCACCTCGACCTCGGGGACATCGGAGGTGGTGTCGTCTATCATTGTGCCGAGGGCGTTCACGAGTCTTGCGTTCCGGCTTCGTTCCTCGTTCCTGTGCGATATGATCACCCAAAAGACGATGCCTACCGACAGCAATACTGGAGTCCCGATTATCAATATGCGGGCAAGCACTGCGGAAGAGATGCTCTCCTTGGTCTTCTCCACCTTGATGTGCTCTTCCCTTTCTTTCGAGAGCTTCTGCAGGTCGTAGTCGAGGCGTCTGATTGAGATCGTGTGCACCCCCGGGACAAGATCCTTGTCCGGGGCTGTTGTCTGTCGCACCTCCCATATCTCCCTAATCAGCTCCTCCATGTTTTGGAAGCGCTTGATGGGCTCCTTCTCGACCATCTTCCTGACGAGATTGGAGACTTTCACGGGGATCAGCGGGTCGATTTTGTTGAGCGGCTTGGGCGGGTCGTAGAAGTGCTGACGCGCGACAGTCTTAAGAGTCGACCCGCTGAATGGCAGCTTCCCCGAGATCATCTGGTACAGGCTGATTCCAAGGCTGTAGATGTCGCTGCGGGTATCTATCTTCTCACCAGTGAATTGCTCCGGGCTCATGTAAGACGGGCTGCCGGAAATCTCCATGTCCTCATGCCACTCTGACTCGCTGATGGCCAGTCCGAGGTCCGTGAGCCTGACAGTGCCCTCCTTGGAAAGCATTATGTTCTCTGGCTTGACATCGCGGTGTATCAGACCAGACTCCATCCAGGCGAAATGCAGCCCTTCAGCCACCTGCTGGACGATGTGCAGAGCCTCGTCCACGTTTATCCTGCCCTCCCGTTTGATCTTGTCCTTGACAGTCTCACCCTCGATGAATGTCATGGCCATGAAGCAAACACCCTCCTCCTCTCCGACGCCGAGTGACTGTACTAAATTGGGGTGTGAGAGTTTTGCCGCTGCGCGGGCCTCCTTGAGGAAGGAGTCTATTCCCTTGGTGTTGGAGTATTCCTTGGTCAGGACCTTGAGCGCCACGCTGCGGTCAAATGATATCTGGTTGGCGAAATACACAGCTCCGATGGAGCCGCCCCCTAAACAGCGCTTGATAATGAAGTCGCCGAGTATCCTGCCGGACTGGAAGGGATCCTTGCCGAGATGGTTCGTCTTGCCGCAGTCCGGACACCGCACCTTGCGGCCGAGCATCGAGTCGGTGATCCCGCGCATATGGTACGAACAGAAAGGACATTGTATCCGCATATCTTTATTCCCCGATAATCTTTACCAAGACCCTTTTACGCCTTTTGCCGTCGAACTCCCCGTAGAACACTTGCTCCCAGGGTCCCAGATCGAGCTTGCCCCCGGTTATCGCCACTACAGCTTCACGCCCCATCACTTGTCTTTTTAGGTGGGCATCTGCATTGTCCTCGAAACCATTGTGACTATATTGGCTGTGCGGTTTCTCCGGCGCCAGCTTCTCCAGCCAGCACTCGAAATCGTGGTGCAACCCCTTCTCGTCGTCATTAACGAAGACCGATGCGGTTATGTGCATCGCGTTACAGAGCAGCAGTCCCTCGCTTACCCCAGAATCCCTAAGGCAGCCCTCGAGCTCAGAGGTGATGTTCACATAGGATCGCCTGGTATCGGTGCTGAACCATAGCTCCTTGCGGTAGCTTTTCATGTCATTATCTCCCCTTCAACTACAATATCGAGTCAAAACTCTTGTCTAAACCTCCTCCCGGGCAATCCAGACACCAGACAGTAACATACCTTTCATCCAGGCCTATTCAAACACCTTTGCATAATCTGTGCAGAAAATGAATAATTCAGCTGGTTTTCCGGTTTACGGCTCAGTCTCCATTTCGATTCCGACAGGGACTCCGATCATGTTTCACCAAAGCTACAGGTATGCACCGGCCATTTCACCGCGCCGTCTGTCACGCCTGCGCTCCCCCAACGCGGTTCACGCGGTGTATCGCAATTGGATCGAGGAGCTTGAATTGATCCGCTGCGGTGCTAGTTTGCAAATGTTTTTCCCGTCGCCAAGCAGGAAATTGGTGAAATTGCGGATTCCGCATGCCAATACGCCATAGGAGGCGAATCTGGCGACAGTGGGTTTCGGAACATTAAAAGTGAAGAGAGAGATTTCAAAGGCGTTCAATATCGAGGACGGCACCGTTGTGGTCGGCAATGATGGCCACAGCCGTCTGGATTGCTGGCTTGCCCGTCGGTTCCCGGATTTCTCGCGCAACGCATGGCAGAAAAACGTAAGGAATGGCGCGATAAAGTTGAACGGCAGCCCCGTCAGATCGCCGGATACGAAAATAGCCCCCGGGAACAAGATCGAGGTCATTTCCTTCCCCGCAGCGGAAGCCAAGACCACATCTCCAGATCCGGAAGATATACCTCTGGAGATACTCTACGAGGACGACGACATTCTCGCGGTGGACAAGCCTGCCGGGATGGTGGTACACCCCGGGGCAGGGAAGGAGACCGGGACACTCGTCAATGCAGTACTGCACAAGTTCAGGAATCTGGAGTCCTTCTTCCCGGTAGAGTTCTCGTCGGATGAGCGATCTGCAGATGCCGACGCAAAGGGGTTTGACGAGGACAGGCCGGGAATAGTACACCGACTCGACAAGGACACCTCGGGAGTCGTCATCGTCGCAAAGAACAAGACTACCCTCGACAGGCTACAGAAGATGTTCAAGGAAAGGCAGGTTCAGAAGACCTATCTCGCGTTGGTCCATGGCTGCCCCCTTAAGAAAACACGCAAGATCGAGCTGCCGCTGGGCAGGAATCCGTGCAACCGTAAGAAAATAGCTGTGTCGCCAGGAGGTAAGTTGGCCGTCACCCGCTTCGAGATCATACGGCAGGGATTCATTGACAATCAGCCCGTCTCGGTGCTCCAGGTCTGGATCGAGACCGGCAGGACCCATCAGATCCGCGTCCATCTGGCACATATCCATCACCCCATTCTGGGGGATAAGACCTATGGGGGCTCGAGAAGACTCCCTCATGCCCCGAGACAAATGCTCCATGCATGGAACATCAGCTTCAGACACCCGTCGACAGGCAAGACTCTCGACATCACCAGCCCCCTCCCGCAAGACATAAGCAACCTGTCAGACAGAATTCTGTGAGCGTACGGCAGCGCATCGGCTTCAGACACCTTGATCTCGCAGCAAGGGTTAGCCCAAATTTCGCGCCTAAAAAAATGACCTTGTTGACCATCAACCACTTACGACGATTAGGCACTACATTTTTTGTGTTTTTCCCACC
>JAFGFR010000023.1 GCA_016930955.1 Victivallales bacterium
CTCTTTTCTCATGACGATGCCATTCTATGGGAAAGTCATCCCTAAGCACAAGCGATTCGAAAGGGAAAATCCAATATGAGAACGACTCGCCTCCCAGGGAAGAAGCATAAGTCTCGATATATCTGTCAAGCGCTTTATGTGGGTCTGCGCCGAAAAGCGGTGCACTGTCTCCCAGAAGGCCCTTTACCACACCGCCGAGAAGTTGGTTGTACCTCCTGTACTCCCCGGGCTCAGCCGGATAGGAGCAGAACCTCCTGCCTATGCTTCCTGCAACAACCTCGGGCCATTGCGGAGGAATCCGGTCAGGGTTCCTCTCGTAGTCGAGCACGCATGTGCACGAATCGATAAAACCATAGCGTAGATCCGCCAGATAAACCTCCTCACCCTTGCGAATCTCGCAGAAAACATGTACGGGGCGCCCGGTGTCGTCGACCAAGGTCACAGCATGGGCACCATAGCCACCCTGCCTTACAACGAGAGACAATACACGGCACCTCTCCTGGGTTGTCCCTGATCCCCTCTCCAATATCTCGACAAGATGCCCCGCCGGGACATAGCCCTCTACCCGGGGAATGCCCTTGACCCTCTCACAGACGATCTCAAATGCTGCCTCGACACTGCCTGCCGCCTCCTGCCATATTCCACTGCAGGCCTCCAGTCCCTCCCAGTACCTGTAGTCATAGGTGTTGAAGGGGGATGTAAGGAGGCCTGTGCCGAGCCCCATGCGCAACATCAGATCGATATAGTCCGGATCCGGCATTTCAGGATCGTCATCCCTGACAAGGGTTTTAGCGTAGAGCAGGGCTCTTTTCTCGTCTCCCGCGACGACCGTGCCGAGCCACCCCGCTGCGTCCTCGGCTTTCGGCTCGGGCAGGGCAACAGGGAATATCACATCCTGATTCGCACGGAAGAGGGACACCAGCAGCACACCGGCGAGCACCGACACGAGAACAATCGCGAAAATCCCTCCTGCCAACGCAGGGAACACATTCCCGGAAACCTTTTTGCCCTCACTCATCCGCCACTCCATATCGTCAAATGCTGTTTTTTCACAAATATCACCTTGCCGCATTTGCAAAAGCACCGGCAAGGTCTATGTTTGCGTCCGCCTTATTATACTGTATTAAAATTAAAAGGAAAAGGAACGCAATGGGGAATCTCAAGAAAAAACGGCGCAGGAAAATAGCACAGCACAAGCGCCGTAAGCAATTGCGCGCAAACCGTCACAAGAACAAATAGTTCTCGTTACGGGGCAGGCGCACGCCAACTTAAGTGAAATGTCGAAAAAATCCAATTCTCGCCGACGCAGGCAGGTGAACCCATTAAACCGTTCACTGCCTTATTCTCCACTTCTGCTGTCCATGCTGCTTTCATGCTGGCATCTTGGGGCCGCACCCAAAACCGATGCCGCGCTTAAAAACCCCGCTGTCGAGTTCACTGACATTGTCATATTCCCCGAGAACCCGATATCGCCGAAAGGCTCGGCCAAGGCCGATGCATTGTCTAGCTTCGCTATAGCATTCTCTCAGATAAACCAAACCGGCAAGGTCTCTGAAGAATCGCTCGAGATGCTGATCGAAACTCTCCGTAAGGATCCCCATGCAGGACTTCCCCTTACTCTTCTCATTGCACATCACGCGGAGACCGGGACACTGGATAACGCGACGCGAGTTCTTTTACCTATAGCCTTGGAACACCCCGGGGCTCTGAGGCTCAACATCCAGACTGCCGCGCTGCTGACGAATGAGGAGAGGCAACCCGAGGCCCGGTACTTGCTTGAGGATGCCCTCGAGTCGTCACCTCTGGAAAAGATGGCTTCAGAGGATCCTGACACAATGGCCGAGCTGCTTGACGCGCTCTCGAAACTATACACCCAAGCCGACGATCCCGCATCCGGGGAGAAGCTATGGGACAAGGTGCTGGCTATTCCAGACATTGCCTGTCTGCCAGCGGCAAGGGTCGCGGCCATAGTTTTTTATTCGCGTTTCGCAGACCAGGGGCCAGACGGGTTTTTCTCCGGATGGAGCAAAAGACGCTACCGCAGGAAACTCGAGGACAACATCTCGGCATTCGAGATATTATGGGACAAGCCCGGGATGCAGAACATTAGTCTCTTGCAGCCGCTGTTCGAGGTGTTCAAGAGATACGACATGCAGGACAGGGGGGAAACGCTGATACTCCAGAACCTTCTCGAACAAATTGAAAGCCCAATGTCAATGTTCACGCTGATACAGCTCTATTCAGATACGGGCAGGCATGCCGATCTGTACAGGGCATGGAGGATCATCATCGAGACAAACAGATACCCGCAGATCGGGCAGATATGGAAGTTCGTGACCAGAGGGAATGGGAACGATGCCGACTTCTATATGGAGATGGGCATCGCCGCGCTCAGCGCGGGCTTCCTACAAGAGGCAGTAAGAGCTTTCGACTGGTTTCTGATGCTGAACCCAAACCATCAGGAGGGGCTGTACCACATAGGCATCGCATATTTAAAAATGTACCAATATGAGAAGGCCGCCGACAAGTTCAGCCTTGCGAAGAACCTCCCTGAGGCCCATTTCCTCAGGGCCAAATGCTACTCCGGCGCCGGCGACTACAAAAGGGCTCTGGAAGCTCTCGAAACAGCCAAGGACATAGTCAAGGACGACCCTGCCAGAAGCAATTTCATAGACAGAAGTTTTCTGATCGAGTATGCCTTCACCGCCGACCTCGCAGGTGATTTCGAGAAGACCCAGAGCACGCTTGAAGGCTTGATCTCCGAATTCCCCGACGACCACGTGATCAACAACTTTCTTGGATACCTGTGGGCCGACAAGGACATCAACCTCGACCAGTCGCTCGAGTTAATAAAAAAAGCTCTGGCCGCCGAGCCGGAGAACGCCGCATACCTCGACAGCATGGCATGGGTACTCTACAGGAAAAAACGCTTCAAGGAAGCGCTCTCCTACATCAACAAGGCACTCAAGCTCGAGGGCGAACTGCCCGACGCTGTAATCTCCGACCACGCAGGCGACATCCACTTCGCCCTCGGCAACATCAAAAAAGCCGTGGAGTTCTGGACCCTGGCCATCGGGACCCACAGCCAACACCTCGACAAAAAAGCCATAAGTGAAAAAATACGCTCGACAGGAGGAAGGCAGTGAATCTTCAGTCCATGAGTGAAATGATCTTCCGGACTGGCACGCCATCGGAGGGACAGCGTGATGCCCTTGCCGCCTGGCGAAAGCGCCTGGACTTCGCCGATATGGGTCTACACAAAAGCTTAAAATAAAAGCGAGGAATGGCTATGGAGCATCATGACGGGAAAGTCGAGTTCAAATTCGATAATGGGCGGTTCTCTTTCGTTTCCCGAGAAGGCGGAGAGCCTTTCGGCTGGTCAGGATTCTCCTTCCGGATTAACGGGATCTCAAGCACCGGGCTTGACTGGAAAATCAGTCCGCCCGTCGAAAATGACCGAAAGGTCGGGATTACCGCCACCGCCGACATCCCCGACTCCCCTCTCACCGACACATTGGATTTCTCCATTGATGCCCAGCTCGCCACTCTGGTGGTAAAACGGGTAGTCGCCTGCCGGGAGGATTCCGATATACACTCGGTCGAGGACGGCATGCTTGATACCGTCGGCACAGTTCTCGTCCCGGCAAAAAACCGCCAACTACGCTTCTGCCACAGCTCCAACATCCGGACGGAGGATTACCCGCGCTCGCGACCGGAGTACCCCTACGTGGCAAGGCCTCCCTACGGACAGAGAGAATATAATATCGGCGAGGCCAACGACATCCCCGCCTACTACCTCTGCGACGAGGCCTACAAACGCGGGATGCTCGAGGCCGTGCTGCGGGAGGATGTGTTCAAACGCGTGTGGCGAATGGAAATAGACCCACGCATGATGAAATCCGAATATGTCACGTTTCAAGCCGTCCAGGAAATCCGCGGCAGCGATGTTATCCCATTGGCAGCAGGCTCGTCAATCGTGGTTTCGGAGACCTTGTACCAGTTGCTCTGGGATACACACCCCCAACATGCGTTTGACCATTATTTGGCGGTGTTCAGTTCCATCTTCCGCAATCATGGCGCCATGAGCCCCATGCTCCACGGCGCCTGTTACTGCTCGTGGAACTACGGTCCCACGCACAACGTGACTGAGGGACAACTGTTGGAAAGGGCGAAAATCATCAGGGACAGATTTCCCGCGGTCAACTTTTTTCTCCTCGACGACGGCTACGAGCGGCCACCCCGGGACGGCGCCGGCACCATTTGCCGTTTCTATCCTGATCCGGAAAACAACTTCAACCCGGAAAAGTTCCCGTCCGGAATGCGGGGCTTCGCCGACAAAATCCGCGCGAAGGGATTGACACCGGCCATATGGATGAACCCGCAGGTTCGTCTCGACTCTGAGCTGGCTGCAAACCACCCGGACTGGCTCCTGCGCTCCCGGGACGGCACCACCTTCCACCTCGAAAAAAAATCCTCCTATCTGGACTTGTCGGTTAAACCCGCCCGAGAATGGATGCTGAAGGTCTTAAACACACTCTTCGTCAAATGGGGATTCAAGGGGCTGAAACTGGATTTCCAGTCCCACATGTTCGAGTCACGCGATGCACTCACGCACTCTGGGACGCTCATCCAGTGGCGCAACTGGTTCTATGCCAAAATCCGGGAGTTTGTCGGCGATGACGGATTCTTCGAGACCTGCATCGCCATGTCCATGGGGAACCCGCACATTTCGCGGTACGCAGATGCCTACCGCCTCGGCGCCGATGTCAACGATGGGTTCGATGAGCATCGCTACAGCTCATCCTGGTCGCTGGCGGCCTTGCCCATCCGCGGACGCGACTCCATGCTTCCCAACATGGACAGCTTCGGGTTCGACACCGAGTACAGCCAGGACGAGTTCGAAAGCCGCATGGCATGGTGCTTCATCACCCAGGGAATGCTGGAGTTCGGAGGCAGGATCGAGGAGTTCGGCGAACATCGAGTCGAATACATGCGCCGCATACTCGAACACCCAGACCGCGGCCACGGCTGCGAGGTGCTTGACCAGGGATGCTACACAGGCGAGCCGTTTCCGCAGATCGTTTATGTAATATACCCCCCCGAGAGCATAACTGCCGCCCGAGGAATCATCAGGCACATAGCCCTGTTCAACTGGTTCGAGGAGCCGCAAATGACTGGTGCCACCCATGCCCAACTGGGACTGGACGGCACCGAGATCGTCCGGGACTTCTGGACAGACGAGTTGTTCGCCAGCAGTGCCACGGGAGGGATCTACAATTTGTTGGCCCCGCACGCATGCCGCCTGCTATCCATAATAAAGCGGTTGCCGTAGTGTGCCGTGGATCTATTCTTGAAGCTTTGCATGCAAATTGTAGAACACCTTTCCTCGGGGGAGTTAAAGTGGCGCCATGTTGAGGAAAATGAAGGAATTCCAATCCGTCTGTCTCGGATAACGAGAACGGCGACGATAGCGGTTGACAATTCGAATTCACTCGTAATACGGAGCCAGTTTCAAAACTCCGCGTGAACCGCGTTGGGAGCGCAGGCGCGGCCACGGGTAGTTTTGAAATTGGCTCTACGTTCTCGTCGCCGCTCTCCTCAACCGATTGCTGGCGCCACCTCTATTTTCCGGTGAGCTTCACAATTCCGATGCTGTTTCTTCTTGCGGGATCAAGATGTCTGTAATTATATCGGGGACATCCACAGTGTGTGCCTGAAATTCAGCGAAAGAACGAAAAAATTGCTCTTTGGCGTTTGAATTGCTCACGCCAGACACTATAATACCGACCTGCAATGCTAAAGCGAGCGTAGCTCAGTGGTAGAGCTTCACGTTGCCAACGTGAATGTCGAGGGTTCGAATCCCTTCGCTCGCTCCAATTATTGCTCCGCAAAATTTGGAGATGGATTCGTCGCATTCGCGCGGGTCATTGTTTTCAATGAAGAAGAGATGAGAAACCTCGGGTTCGAGGCGGTCTGTGACTGAGGACCCGACGTGGCGGATGCAGCATCGGGGAGGCGAAGATGTCTTAGCATATTGTTGACCGACCCCTAAGACAGGCAAGACTCATGACAAAGATGCATACGACGGAATTGCCCGATCCTTTTCGGTTCGAGGACGGCCGCAGAGTCCAGACAGTCGGAGACTGGCACAATAGACGCCCAGAGCTGGCCAAGGCGATTGTCGGTGTTGAGTATGGAGGGATGCCGCCAACGCCCTCTGGTTTCCAAACAGAACATCTCCACACCTGCAATGTCGAGCGCTTTCTCGGGGCATCCTACTCGAAGTACCGGATCATCAACACAGACGACCGGTCGTTCCACTTCCGTCTTGATCTGCTTGTGCCACCCGGCAAAGGCCCGTTCCCCGTTGTCCTGACCGGTGACGGCTGCTATCGGTACGTGACGGACGAACTGACGCTGGACATCCTCAAACGCGGGTTCATCCTGGCACAGTTCCACCGTACTGACATCGTCCCTGACATCTATAGCATTGAGCGCACATCCGGGTTGTACCTGGTCTATCCAGAGGCCACGTTCGGGGCACTTGCCGCCTGGGCCTGGGGCTATCACCGTTGCGTCGATGTTCTCGTTTCCTTGGACAAGGTGAATGCAGATGCCATTGCCGTGGTCGGCCACTCCAGAGGGGGTAAGGCGGCTTTGCTGGCCGGCGCAACTGACGAACGCATCGCGTTGACTGCGCCGAACGGATCTGGCTCGGGCGGAGCCGGTTGCTTTCGGTGCCAAGGCCCCGAATCGGAAACCCTGGCAGATAGCCAGCGCATGATCCCCTACTGGTACGGACCGAAGCTCTGGGACTATGTCGGAAAAGAATCGTCGATGCCTTTCGACCAGCATTTCCTGAAAGCACTTGTGGCACCACGTGCGCTCATTTCCACGGAGGGACTGGGCGACCTGTGGTCAAACCCGAGTGGAACATGGCAAACCCACCTTGCCGCCCGTGAGGTGTTCCGATTCCTGGGGGCTGAAGAACGCATCGGCATCTGGTATCGGGAGGGGGGGCATGACCACGGCAAAGCCGACTGGATTGCTTTTCTCGAATTCATGGCATGGCAATTGTGCGGGCGAGAGCCTGAATGTCGTTTCTGCCTGAACCCATACCCTGGGATTAAACCTGCCTTTTCATGGGAGGCCCCCGGGAATGGCAGGTCAAGTGAGCGGCAGGGACAGGCAGGCGACGCGGTATCTCCGCGCATAACTCCTGACGTTCGCGAACGAACCCCGTAAAAGGTGGGTGGCAATCCGCGCGGCCACGGGTAGTTTTGAAATTGGCTCTTTATTCGTCACTGTTGAACTGCGTTAGAGTTCTGGATTTCACCGGTGTGAGATGCCTGCCTTTATGAATGCCAGGTAGTTTTGTATCACCGTTTCCGGGGGGCTGCTGTCGAATGGGCCTGCCGTAGGGGAGAGAATGAAGGGCCTCCCAGAGGTTTCATCGAGTATCGAGCGCACTTCTTGTGCCATCTCGGCAGGAGTCATTGAGCGAAAGCAGTCGTACTGGATGTTGCCGATGATGGCTATTTCGTCCCCGAGGGTTTCGAATGCCTGAGAGAGAGTGCAGTTTCCTGTGGGGGGAGCCTCTATGGTGTGGAGTGCATCTGGTCTCATCTCGAGGAAGTCAGGAAGTATTTCTCTGATCTGTCCGTGGTAGTGCTGGATGGTTTTTTTCCCATGGGACCGCACGAGCGAGACAAGTTCGGATGCGTAGGGGACGATCCATCTTCTGAAGGTTTCCCTGCTGACCATGGGAGGCGAGGCCAGCTCGCTGCCGACAAGGAAATAGACATCGGCGAGATCCCTTTCAAGGCAGTAGTTGTATATTATTCTGAAATGCTCCATCAGCCTGTCGAAAAAACTGGTGACCAGCTTGTCGTGTGTCAGCGACCAAATCGGGTATTCGTTCAGGCTGGCTGAATGATAGAGCAATCCGACGGGCTCGCCGATGTCCAGCATCATCGCGCCGGAGTGTTCCGGGAATTCCTTTTTCTCCCGCAGGTAAGACGGGAGGGCTTTGGAAAGGCATTCCTCGATCCGTTCTCTGCCTGTGTTGAGAGGGAGGGAGCAGAAGAACTCCAAATCGGAGTCGTTCTCGACGAAACGGCAAATCTCAGTGCGCCCGTCCTTCGATTTTTTTCCTGAGAAGAGCCTCCTTCCCTTGTATTCTATTGTTCTGCCGTCGAACTCCCATCCGCCGTCATTGCGGCATTCATTCCTGCAGACCACATCTTCCCCGAAGACTGGCACTCCAAGGGTGCGGCGGTCCAGCATCACCGTGTGCTTGACAGCTTCTTCCCATACCGGCCTGTAGCACGGCAGGCTCATTACATCGGCATAGAAATCCAGATGATGGTATGGGAAAAGCAGCCAAATCGGCACACGGTCGCAGTGCTCACGGTTAAGGACGGCGAAGAGACGCTCCCTGTTGGTCATGTCAGGGCTGCCTTTTAACGATGTCCTTCTGCAGGACTATTGCGCCGGATTTCCTTAGGGTGTCCTGGAGCTTTCCGATGCTGATGTTTCTCGGGGAGGACTTGGATTCCACAGCCATCGCGGCGGCGGCACCTGCGGCCTCACCCTCGATCATGCACTGCGGCATGACCCTCAGCGAACCCAGGGCCACGTGTGTGCATGATATGCATCTTCCCGCGACCAGGAGGTTTGAGACGTTTTTCGGCAGCAGTGCGCGGTATGGTATCTGGTACTTGAAGCCTTTGGGCGGGTTCCAGGTCTCGGAGTCCATCCCCGGGCCTGTGCAGTTGTGGACATCTATGAAGAACGACCCGTAGCCTATGCTGTCGTCGAAATCCCGCTGGGCCATCAGGTCCTGCTCGGTTATGACATACTCGCCGACTATCCTGCGGGACTCGCGCGTGCCTATCATAGCCGCGCAGTGGCTCATCCAGCAGCCCTCCATCCCTGGCACGTACTTGCGGTAGACATCCACGGTGTGGAAGGCCTGCCTGCGCCCCTCGATCGTGGCGAATGTCAGGTCCTCCATCCGAGTGCAGTCCTTGCCGAAGATGTGTGTGAAGTTTATCCCGAGCTGATCCGGCCGGGTGGGCGTGTGCCACCAGCCCATTATGCCGTCCTGGAACGGCTCCATGTCGCCATTGTCCTGCGCCTCTTTCCAGAGCTTGTGCAGCTTGTACTTGTTGGAGTCGCCGTATTTCACCGGATATTCTTTTTCCCTGAAGTGGTGCACCTTCTGGAAGTCCACGCCGCCGATCTGGAACATCAGGGTCATCGGCTGTGTGGCACCGTCGTCTGCCCTTCCCTTCTCGAAGGGTGCCCCGGCGCGCGCGGCCACGTCCGCGTCACCGGTGGCGTCAATTACGATTTTCGCTGCCACAGCCTCCCTCCCGTTCTTGCTCTGGATCACCACGGCACGGATATTGCCGTCCTCCACGACCACGTCCGAGAACTGCGTGTAATACAGGATATTGATCTTCTCCTTCAGGAACATCTCCTCGAGCACGAGCTTCAACGCCTCGACCTCGAAGTCGAAGGATCTCTCGTCGTAGGCGCCGTATCCTCTGGCGGAGACGGAACGCGCGAACTCGTCGCATATCCCGCCGACGACCCTGAACTCGCCTCCCCACGAGCAGTACTGGCAGATGTGGCCGTGCAGTCCGCTGGTGGCGATGCCGCCGAGACAGTTCGTCTGCTCGACAACGGTCACGTCCAGCCCCTGCCTTGCCGCCGACAACGCCGCAGCTACCCCCGCAGGGCCTCCCCCCACTACCAGCACGTCAGTCTCACGGACCACCGGGATACTCTCCTTCAACTCGATAGCTCTCATTTCCTTTCTCTCCTTATTTTATTGTCCTTGTTGATGTTAACCATCTCTTCCTCTATCTTGGCGGCAGTGCCGAGCAGCAACCCCACGCATTCCCTTTCGGCCTTCGTCCCCATCTTCCCGGAAATCCCCGCCGCCGCATACGCCGGCTCACCGATCTTGACCGCGACCGAGACCGTACCCGCAGCTTCAACACACGCATACCCACAGTTGCGAACTTCGCAAAGTTTCCCGAGTAGACTCTCGACACTGTCGAAACCCTCCATTTCCCCTCTGCCCCCGTAAAGCTCGCGTACCGTATCCTCCGGCTGCTGAGCAAGCAATATCATCCCAAGACTCGAACGGGTGGCAGGATAAAGACGCGTACGCCCTATGCCCTCGGCAAACGGCGTCCCGGGAGCATGATGAAGCAGATAACACACCTTGTCGCGCCAAAGCACCCCGAGCGCGATCAGATGCCCGAGACTCTCCAGCATTTCAAGATGCGGCAAGGCCACACGGAAAAGCCCCGAGGCGTAAAGACTCTGCGCAGCAAGCACATGCATCCCCGCTCCAGGAGCATATCGCCTCGAACTCGTACGGTACACGATCCCAAGATGAGACAAGGTCTTCAATAGCCTGTTGACTCGCGTCTTCTCCATCCCAAGCTCACACGACAGCTCAAGGCACGACACCGGCCCGGCGCTCACAGCCAATTGCTGCAGCACCGCTATACCGTCCTCCAATCCCTTCACTGGTTGCGCAGGTTTCCTTTCCATATTGCTAAAATAGCAATATATTTCGCAATGTCAAGGGATATTTTTAGGATAATATCCACCACCACCCACCTATTCAGACACCGTATCGATTTGGAGACCCGGTTTCGATTTGGATTTGATCACCCAACGAGTGCTCGATAATCTTCTGATACAACAGTCCATTCAATTATGAGAGGATCAGCAAATCTCAAAATTGACAGTTAACATATTTACGGCTCACCGCCTACGAATTTCCTTGCGGGTGTTGCAATTTCCTTTTTGTCGGTTTATATATGCGTGGCGCTGGAATGCTGATGCGGCCGTGGCAGGAATAATTTTCGCAGCAATATTGAGGAATTAGCTTCAGGACTCCGTGTGAACCGCGTTGGGAGCGCAGGCGCGGCAGACGGCCACGTGTAGTTTTGAAATCGGCTTTGAGGTTTTTTCGAGTGAATATATCGAAGATAGACAACATGACATGGACACCGGTGCGGACCAAGCCCCGGCAAGAAAAAAAACTCGCAGAATACTGCGCGTCAAACTCCGTGGCGTGTTATTTGCCGCTAAGGAAAAGCCTCAGACGCTATAATCGGCGGACAGTGCAGCATCAGGTGCCAATGTTCCCGGGCTACGTCTTTTGCGCATTGGACGAGGACAACTACAGGGTTCTGCTGATTTCCGGCACGGTGGTGTATCGTATCAACGTGAACGAGAACGAGGAGAAGCACCTGATACGGGACTTGGTGGCCTTGCGTGATTTCGAGGTCATGGCTGCCGAGAAGGAGGTTGTCATTCGTCCTGAATTGGTGCCGGGAGCTAGGATCAAGGTCAAAAGCGGCCCGCTAAAAGGAGTCTCGGGCGTGCTCGAGAAAAGAAAATCAGACATCCTGATAACCGTGGGCGTTGAGATCCTCGGACAGTCGGTGTCCACAAATATCGATATCGGCGACGTGGATTTTGACGATTGACGCGAGGACTTTGCGAATCTGAAACACACGGAGTCTTGAAGTTGGCTTGTAGGGAAAAAACCAAATGTGAATAAAGTGTGATCGAGGCTTATGGACATCTATGACGATTTCAAAAACCGTGGTCTGGTGTACCAGAGCACCGACGAGGTAAGGTTGAGTATGATGCTTTCCGGAGGAGGCGGCGTTTCTTTCTATGCCGGCTTCGACCCCACCGGGAACAGCCTGCACGTCGGTCATCTGCTGCCAGTGATGGCGATGCGCAGACTGCAGTGTGCAGGGCATTGCCCGATCGTTCTTGTCGGCGGTGCGACCGCCCTCGTCGGCGACCCTTCCGGCAAGCAGGATGCACGGCCCATACTCAGCCGGGAGGAGGTCGCCGCAAACGCGGCGGCACTGAAAAGCCAGCTTGCCAAGTTCATTTCAGTCGAGTCCGGGAAGGCCGTCTTTGTCGATAACGCCGAATGGTTCTCGAGCATGGGTCTTCTCGATTTCCTCCGTGAGACTGCCAGCAGGTTCAGCGTCAGCAGGATGCTCGCCGCCGAGTCGGTCAAACAACGCCTCGATACAGGACTCTCCTACCTCGAGTTCAGCTATATGCTCCTCCAGGCCTACGACTATTACCATCTGAACAAACATCACGGTTGCGTGCTTCAGATAGGCGGCCAGGACCAATGGGGCAACATCGTCGCCGGTGTGGAGCTAGTGAGGAAGCTTTCCGGCTCGGAGGTGGCCGCTTTGACCTTCCCGCTTCTGACAGACAGCTCCGGGGCGAAATTCGGCAAGACGGCGGCAGGCGCAGTCTGGCTGGATCCCTCGAGGACCTCGGTGTTCGACTACTACCAGTTCTGGCGAAACTGCGACGACTCCGAGACCGGCAGGCTACTGAGGCTATTCACCGACTTGCCACTGGACGAGATCGCAAGTATCGAGGGACTCGAGCCGCCCAGGATCAACCGCGCCAAGGAAATCCTCGCATACGAGGCCACCGCTCTGGCCCACGGTCATGCTGAGGCCACGAAAGTATATCTGGCCGCAGGATCTAAATTCGGCTTCGCTGACAGCAAGGGTGAGATCGAGACATCCAGCGCCGTCGCGAAGGTGGACATCGGCAAGGAATCTCCCGAGGATCTTCCCGGACATGACGTTTGCAGGGAGGAGCTTCAACCGGAAGGAAAATGGATCGTCCAGATACTCAGCGACTCAGGACTGACATCTTCCAACAGTGAAGCCAGGAGACTCATCCTCGGCGGCGGTGTCTCGCTCGATGGAAAACGAATCTCGGATGTCAACCGCAAAATCAAAACCAACGACTTCAACAACGGGTACGCGATACTCAAGGCCGGGAAAAAGCACCTCCGAAGACTACACCTGGTATGATCTAGGACCTTTTGCCCAGGAGAAACCCCCTGAAATCCTCGACGAAAAGGCTGTAGATGTCGGCCTTTTCCGGCTCCGGGTTGAACACGGTGTTGCGGCTGGCATCGTTGAAGTCTGAGGCCAATTCACTCAGTGCCCTGTCGGTTGCCGCGTTTGCCGCCCTTAACGCCGCCCCGAGTCCTGCGGAATTCGACACACTAAAGCGCTCGACAGGAGTCTGGAAAATGTTGGCGATCGTACGGCATATCTCGTCGCTGCGTGAGGCTCCGCCGGTCACCTTGATCCTCCTGAGACTCAGATTTGTCCATTCAGAGTTGATTCTCATGTTCGCCATCTGGGACTCGACTATGGCTCTTGCTGCCTTGTCGGGCGATTTTCGCGAGACGAAGTCATCTTCCCCCCGGAACTCGACGCGCGGGTTCAAGGTGCGTGGTGTCGTCTCCGGGAGATAGAACGGTACCATCATGTTCCCGTTGTTCCCGGCGGGAGTCCTGGCGAATGCCTCGACATCGAACTGTTTCCACTCCATGCCGAACTCTTTCTTCACGTTCTCTCTGGCCAACGAGCCGTTCTTGAAGCATATCAGACACATGAACCCCCCTGCAGGATTGCAGAAGACATGCCCGTAGCCGTTGGGATCCGTGAAGGGCTTGTCGAAGGACGCCATGAAGGTGTCGCTTGTACCAAGGCTTATTATTGCCGTCCCGCTCTCGCTGCCCCCAAGGCCCACCAGGCTGTTGGGGTTGTCCCCTGACCAGATGTTTATCCCGCAGTCAGGGCTGAAACCATATTTATTCACGAAATAAGCGCAGATTTTTCCCGCGACGGCCTTCGAGCTTGCGGCAGGCGGAAGCTTGTCGCGCAATGAAGGTGCCGTGGCATCAAGCAGCCGGGAATCCCAGTCCAGGGTCTTTAGGTTCAGCAGGTTCATCCCCGCCCCGTCACCATAGTCTATCGGCAGGCTCCGACCCGCAAGGACAGATGCCATGAACGAGCTGACAAGATGTATCACCGCTGTCTTGGAGTAGTCTTCCGGTCTCTCCTTGAAGAACCTGCGGATCTGCGGCCCGGTAAAACGCTCGATCGGGATCGAGCCGGTGGTCTCGCAGACAACATGACTGCCGCCGACAGATTGGGCTATCTCCTCGCACTCCGCGCTGGTCGAGCTGTCCATCCAGATCGGGGATGTCATTCGTGAAAGCATCCCCGGAAGCAAATCGACAATGCCTTCAGTACCCCAGCCGGAGAGTCGTTTGAACCGCTCGTTCAGATATACGCTCCCATGCTGTTGACCAGAGCCGCTGACGCACTCGACACGCGATAAGTCGAACCCGTCCTCTTTAATCATGCCGAACAGTTTCTCCAACGCGGCAACCCACATGAGCGGGTCGGCATGACGGACACGCGGGTCCGCATCCTCCAGAAACCCGTTGGGGCTGCGGAACTCGGGCAGGTCGGCACCGAAATTCACCGACTTCTCCAA
>JAFGFR010000251.1 GCA_016930955.1 Victivallales bacterium
CCCTGCATGGGACTACTGGATTTCGCGCGTGCTGATGTCGGCGTGCGTGGTGCTGGCTGTCGAGCTGGCGATTAACTTTGTGATAGAATTTTATCGTCCGCGCACCGGGGTGGAGGATCGGCCGGTGTTCGAGAGCAGGCTGCTTTCATTCTTCACCGAGCCGGGGGGCATACTCAGGAACATAGCAGATACCCTGGACTATCAGTTCGGGTTCAAGGTCTCCGGGACATGGGTTTTCACCTTTCTCGAGAAATCTCTGGCACCTCTGATATTGATCTGGCTGCTTTTGTTCTGGGTTTTCACTTCGGTGGACCAGGTGGCGCCGGGCGAGATGGGTGTTCGCGAGACCTTGGGCAGTCGCTCGGACGCAGTTCTTTCCCCGGGCGTATATCTCAAGCTGCCATGGCCGGTGCAGAGCATCAGGAAGATTCCGGTGAACAAGATACAGGAGGTCATGATCGGCCCTGAGCTCAAGGATGAGCGCGGGGTGGAGAAAAAACCTGATGTTGTGCTTTGGACCCAGCCGCACTATGCGAAGGAAGGCAGGTTCCTTATCGCTACAGACACAAAGGAGCTGCGGCGCGGCGAGCCAGGGAGAGAAGACGGCTCCCGGGGCATCGAGACTTCCCCCGTATCGATGATTGCCGCCATGATCCCAGTGCAGTTCAGGGTCAGGGCGGGGAATGTGCTTGACTATGCCTACAAGCACCAGGATCCGGTGAGGACGATCAAGGATCTCTCCGAGAAGGAGATCACGGGCTACTTTGCCGGTGCGGACATGCTGAAGCTGATGTCGGACGAGCGCAGGCAGGCGATCCAGACACTCACCGAACGCATACAGGCCGCGACTGACAAGGCCGAGCTGGGGGTCGAGATCGTCGCGGTGGCCTTTCTTGATGCCCACCCGCCGATAACTGATGACCAGCTTCCGCAGGCCTTCCAGGAGGTTGTTGGTGCCAAGGAGGAAAGGGAGGCAGAAATACATGATGCCAAGGGCTACCGTGCACGCACGATTCCGCAGGCCGAGGCAGACTCCCTGCAGCTTGTCCTCCGGGCCGAGGCCTACAAGCACGAGCAGACACAGGTGTCCAAGGCCGAGATCGAAAGGTTCACCCAGAGGCTGGTCGGCTACCGCGCGATGCCCAGGATGTACAAGCTCCACGCCCTTCTGGAGTTGCTGGAGACGGACTGCAGGGATGCCCGCAAATACATCGTGCCATCCGGCTCGCAGTATGATGTCTACGTTATCAATCTCGAGGAGAAGCAGAGGCTCGACCTGCTTGACATAACCGACTTGCAAGAAGACAAGAAATAATTATACAGAGGTCAGATTATGAGTGAGGATACAGAAAAAGTTGTCCAGGACGACAGGGGGCTGCATTTGCCCACCGTGCTTCTGGGATGCGTTGTCGGGTTGATATTCCTGGTGGCGATATTCTCGTTCCAGCTCAACTCCACGGAGTACGCGGTTGTCTCGACTTTGGGGCAGGTAAAGGACATCAAGGAGCCTGGGCTGCACTTCCGTCTGCCCTTCCCGATACAGAAAATCTACCGATTCGATAACCGGCAGCGCTGCTTCGAGGGAAATGTAGGCAAGATCGAGGAGACTTTGACGGCTGACAAGAACAACATCATAGTGGGGATATTTGTGAACTACCGAGTTTCCGACCCAGTGACGCTGTTCAAGAGCGAACGCACGGTCGAGCAGGCGGAAAACAACCTCAACAGCCTCATGCGCAGCTCGAAAAACGAGGTCGTCGGCAAATACAACTTCTCGGACTTCATCAACACCGAGGACAAGAATCTGCTTCCAAAAATCGAGCAGGACATCGAGGATCTGCTTGCCCCGGTGGCCCTGAGGAACTACGGGCTGGAGATTTCAAACGTGGGGATCAAGTCCCTTGGAATACCGGAGAAAGTCACCGGAGAGGTCGTCAAGCGTATGAAGAGCGAGAGGAACGCGGCATCCGACGCCTTCCGTCAGGAGGGCAAAAGGCTGGCCCAGAAGATCCGCGACGAGGCGGACAAGGAGAAGAAAGAGACGCTTTCACTTGCCGAGGCAAAGGCCAAGATCATCCGTGCCGAGGGGGATGCCCAGGCTGCGGCGCACTACGCAGTCTTCATGGAGGAGCCGGAACTCGCTGTGTTCCTCAAAAAACTCGACTCGCTGAAGAAGATAATGGAATCCCGGACAACATTGGTGATAGACACCGACACGGCACCTTTCGACCTTTTGCGTCCGGGTTCGGAGCAGATAAACAAACCCCAGACGGAATAGAAAATGGCAGAGCAAGACAGCTTAAGACAGACTCATGACACGGCTCCTTCGGGGATACTTGATGCCGGTGTGGGCGCGATACTCAGCACCTTACGGCACGTCTTTGCGCTGCTCTCATTCGCGATAGTCGGGTTGATCGTGTGGTACTTCATCTTCGGCGGCGCGTTCACCGTGGAGGAGCAGGAGAAGGTTCTGGTAATGCGTTTCGGCAGGCTGGACCCCAAGCCGCGCGACCCGGGCTGGAACTGGACATGGCCCTATCCGATATGCGAGATCGTGCGCATACCTGTGAACCGCCAGACGCTTGTGACCGACGCCTTCTGGTTTTACACGGATCCCAC
>JAFGFR010000252.1 GCA_016930955.1 Victivallales bacterium
TATGCAGGTATGCCCACTTCCGCATCGGCGTGGCCTCGCATCCAAAATGGCAAGCCGCGCGGCCACGGGGAGTTTTGAAATTGGCTCTTAGGATTTAGGGTTTTGTGCTTAGGATTTTGGTCATACCGTCCGTGCCCCCTGCCCCATACCCTTCTGACATGGCGCCGCTTCAGCTTCCTCGATGTAAGGTCATCTGAAGAGATGTCTGGGTGCCGGCTCAGCCCATGAAATGGATTTCCAGCGCGAGTGCCAGAAGTGCTGCGGCGAGGGTGGCGGGGGTGATGATGAGGCCGTATCCGATGAATTGGAGGAATGAGAGGCGGCAGTCCTTCTCGCGCAGGATTCCCATCCACATGATCCCGGCGAGTGCGCCGAGGGGTGTCAGGTTGGCTCCGAGGTTGGAGCCTATTATGGTGGCGAACACTGCGCCGGTGAGATCCGCTCCCGAGAGGTCCTTCATCACGAATGTGAAGCACAATGACATTGGGATGTTGTTGAGCAGATTGGCGGCGAGTGAGGATGCAATACCGTATACCGTGACTGTCCCGCCTGGGACGACTTCGGAGAGGCGCCCGAGAAAACGCCCGAAATGCGCCGTGTGCCCGTAGCGGTACATCGCCTCGACAGTTATGAACAAGGAGAGGACAAAGGGGACGACCGTCCAAGGCATCCGCATCATAGTCCTGCTTACCGACCCTCCGCGGAGCGGACTGACCTGCCGCCTGAGCAGCGCGGCATACGAGTCCCTGGCCGAAAGGAGCAGGAGCAGCGAGAGCGAGCACACGACTGCCACCCACCACATCCTCAGGCCGAGATACGGAGCCACGGTCAGGAGCAGTATGCAGAATCCCAGCAGTGCCCCGGCAGTGTAGGTTCCTGAGCGGTCGGTCAGGGCTTCCCGGGGATCCGTCTCGGCTACCGGGTTTCTGAACGGCTTGGATATCTCCTTGCGGAAGACCAGCCAGAGCAATGCCAGGCTGGTCGCCCCGGCGGCCAAAGTCGGCAGGGCCATCCATTTTGAATATCCCGCGAAATCCAGCCCGCATGCGCCGGCAAGAAGAATGTTCGTCGGGTTGCCGATGTACAAGAGCATGCTCCAGGTGTTCGCGGCGAAGAACTCGGCCACGAGATATGGTCGCGAATCCAGCCCGGCATTGCGGGTGAAATAGTATATGAACGGGGTGAAGGTGAGTATGACGATATCGTTCGAGGTGAATACGGTCAGGAGCGACACGGTCAATGTGACCGCGAAGAACAGCCTTGTCCCGTCCGCCCGCGCATATCGCAGGGCATAGCGGGCGCACATCTCGAAAAATCCCGTGATGTCCAAGAATATGCTCATGAAGACCATCGCGAGGAAAAGCGCGAGCACCCCTCCGGGCTGCATCGCGTCCGTCCCGGAGATGCTACGGGAGACATCACTGTAGCTTAGGAATCCAAACCCCAGGATCATCACAGGCCCCAGCAAGGCACCCATGAAGTACGTCTGCACGCGGATGTGCCTCTTACCCAGGCGCACGCTCAGATAGGGCCGCCTGAGTATCAGAGCTATTGTCAGGAAGGTCGCCCCCCAGAACACCGCCTGGGTCGCAATTTCAGGACTCATCATAACTTGCTCTACACCACCAAATTATAACTTTTCATGCTTTTGCCCGAAGAAGCGGCATGGAAAATATATCCACATTCAGTAACCCCGTTAGTTCGGCCCCGACCCCGAAACGGCTCACTGAATGTCGGCGAAAATATCCCCTCATCAACCCTTCTGCAAGACCGGGAAGCTCAAGCGATGCTATAATCGCAGGAAAACAGTAAAAACAGGGACGGAGTATTATTTCCCAAAAAGTGGGATTTCACAACCATTTTGGAGTACAGACTTCAGTCTGCTTCCTCGTGGTGGGTGATGGAGAATACAAAACCAGTACTCCGTCCCCAAGCACTACTGATCCGTGAAAAATCGAATGTCAACTTCGAATCTTCAATTTCCCGCGCCGGAATAGTGGCGAGGGGGCGGTTTACGGGGAGTTTTGAAATTGGCTCTACGGATAAACCTCAAGTTTTTGACGGTCGAAACTTGAACATTGCTCTGACGGCAGGTAATCTCTCTCTCCATAGATGAAAAACAAGATTCGTATGAGTCAACTCTCGGCGATTGGGCTGGGGATCGGAACTGCCGTGACTCCCGCCCCCTCCGACATGGCCGTGGCGGAAGAATACAGCAACAGGAGGCCTTGGATATGGACATGTTCGGCAAGGGTGCGGGGTACCGCTGGCTCGACCATCTGAGGATTTTTTGATGCGGAGTATTGGCAACATAGCGATTTCGGCTTCGGCGGGCACTGGCAAGACCTATGCTCTTGCGGTGAGGTACATCCAGCTTTTGTCGCTGGGGCACTCGCCTGAGAGCATTGCTGCGATGACCTTCACGGTGAAGGCGGCCGGGGAGATACTCGAGCGGATTATCATACTTTTGTGCACATGGATAGCCGACCCGGCGAGGTACGATTCGGAGAGGGGCGGGCATGGCCTGGAAGGCCTGGAGCACGCGAGGCTGCCCGTGCTGCTGCGCGATGTGCTGCTGAGGATACACAAGCTCAGGATCGGGACCCTGGATTCCTTCTTCGCGGGGGTAGTGAAGGCCTTCCCTTTCGAGCTTGGCTTGAACGGGGATTTCCAGATCATGGACAGCGCTGCGGAGTCGGATGTCAAGAAGTCGGTGCTGCGCAACATCTTGTACGGCTGCAAAGATGAAGGCCAGTTGAGGGATTTCCTTTTCGACTTCAAGCGAGCGACCTACGGGACCGAGGGGAAGGGCGTCGGATGGCAGCTCAGAAGCTACGTTGACGAGTGCCACGGGGTCTACATGCAGGCACCTGAAGAGGCCTTGTGGAAGGGCATGCGCAGTGTCTGGGGGGGGTATCCTGCGGGTTTGGAGACGTCATCGGGGGGCGATGAGGCAGGCCGGAGGCTGCTTGAGCTGTTGTCCGCCTTGGAGACCGGCCCCGAGCAGATCGAGGCGCTCTGCAGGTTTGTCAACGATGCCGCCGAGGGTGAAGGGCAGCTCGGGAAGGAGTCCAACGGGATATTCGAGAAGCTTCTCGACCGCCTCGACGACATCAGGCAAGGCGGGGCGAAGATCAGCGTCAGCAGGAAGCAGGTCAAGTTCGACACCACGCTCTGCGCCGCCCTAGACGAGTTCCTGCGCCACTACATAAGGAAGAAGCTAAGGCAGCTCAGCGAGAGGACTGAGGGGCTCTTCAGCATACTGAGAAGATACGACGATGCCTACGAGAGGACGGTCAGGACGGAGGGTCTGTTCACCTTTGCCGACGTGCTCACGCGCCTCTCTCGGGACACCACACTCTCCCTCAGCGGCGATGCGGCAAAAACAGACAAGCTCTATATTGACTACCGACTCGACTCGAAGATTGACCACTGGCTGCTCGACGAGTTCCAGGACACCAACTTCCAGCAGTGGCATGTGATCGAGAATCTGATAGACGAGGTGATGCAGGACACCGGTGGCGGGCGCAGCTTCTTTTACGTCGGCGACATAAAACAGGCGATCTACCAGTGGAGGGAGGGCGACCCGAGGCTATTCAACATGATATTCAGGAACTACTCGACAAACTTCGGCAACATCGAGAAAAAGCCCCTGAATAAATCCTACAGATCCTGCCGGCAGATCACGGACACGGTGAACCGCGTGTTCGGTAAAATCGCCAGCGACCCGGCAGGCTGCGAGATGCCCGGGGAGGTCGCCGGAAGAATGGAGTGGAATAACCATGAGTCCAACGTCAAGCTCGACGGGTTCGCCCAACTCATAACACTGCCCTACGAGAAATCCCCGGACGACGAGCAGTGCATGATCGAGAAGGCCGGCATCATCGCACGCACGATCCTGCGGGTCAAGCCCCTTGAAAGAGAACTCACTGTCGCAGTGCTGCTGCGCCAGCACAAGCACCACAAGCTTATTTCCGCCGAGCTGGCAAGGCACGGCATAAGGGCCACCTACAGCTCTGAGAACGAGATATGCGAAGACCCTCTGGCGAGCGTCTTCCTTTCGTTGGCGAGGTTTGCCGAGCACCCCGGCGACGAGTTCTCATGGCAGCATATTCGCATGACGCCACTGAAGCGTTTTGCCCCCGACCGCGAGGCTTTGGCGCTCGAGCTGCTCGAGGACATCTTCGAGAGAGGCTACCGCTACCTTGTCGAAAAGTGGATGGCACGCCTGACAAACGAATGCGGCATCAAGCCAGACGACTACCAACAGGGAGTAATAAAGAACCTGCTCATCGCGGCGGAGGAGTTCGACAACACCAAGACCGTCATGCCGCAGGACTTCATCGAGTTTGTCAAGGCATTCAAGGTCAGGCACGGGACATCAAAAAACAGCGTGCAGTTGATGACCGTGCACGCGGCCAAGGGGCTGGGCTTCGATCTTGTGTTCCTCCCGGAACTCCGAGGAAACAAAGGCATAATGTCAGCCGACGTGTCACTGCTGCAGGTGAAGAAGGACGACCTAAGGCGGCCCGAATGGGCCTTCATAATGCCGAACAAGGCCTTGTCGCAGAGGCTCCCAGTGCTCTCCGAGTACATCGAGTCGAGAAACCTCGACCAGTGCTACGAGAACCTTTGTTTGCTTTACGTTGCGATGACCCGGGCGGCGAAAGGGCTGTACATGCTCGCGGAGACCTTCCCTGGATCAACGTCGCTGAGTCTGGCGAGACTTCTGGAGAACACGCTTGCCATCGGCAAGGACAACCCCGCCCCGGTGTCCAATAGCGACGGAGGCATGACGACGTATTCGGAGGGCGACCCGGAATGGTACGAGGCACTGCCGTTTGTCGGGAAATCAGAGGAGAAAGCTGCGCCGACGGATATGGACCGCCCTCTGCGTCTTGACTTCGGCGACGACCTGGCAGAA
>JAFGFR010000253.1 GCA_016930955.1 Victivallales bacterium
CTCGATTATCAGGGTCGAGTGGTTGCCCGCAGGGCCGGTGTCGCTCAAATAGCGGTCGATCGCCGCGATGACCCAGTCCACTCCAGAGAGGTAAAAACGGTCTTTGCGGTACGGAAGCCTCATTCGTGCCTTGCGATATGCTCGACGAGCTTTCCGAAAGTCGCCAGGTCTTCCCTTCCCAGCTTCGTGCCGATCAGGGAAATTCCGTATTTTTTCTCGATAAACACCAATATCTTGACAAGAGATATCGAGTCTATCCCCATTTCCTTGAATGTGGATTCGTGGGATATTTTATTTTCTGTCGAGGTCAACGCCTCGATGTAGGAGGCCAGCTCGGAAGAAATCTGGTCGGTGGACTTGTCGGCGGTCATCACTCGGCCTTCGAGAACAGACGGATTCCCTTGAGTATCTCTATTGCCCTTTCAAGCTGGACATCCCTTACCGCCCCCTCGACTTCCGGCTGCACCTCGCCCGGATACGCCAGAGACTGGTAGTAAAGATCGTTCGCAATGCGCTGGTTCAACTTCACCTCGATGTCAGGGTCAATACCGTGCTCATGGATGACCTTATTCCCCGGAGTGTAGTATTTTGCCGTGGTGAGCCTGATGGCGCTGTCCTCGGAAAGTGGCATGATGGACTGCACCGTTCCCTTACCGAATGTCTTGTCGCCGATCAGTGCGGCGCGCTTGTAGTCCTGCATGCAGCCGGCAAATATCTCGGCGGCGCTGGCGGTGGTGTCGTTGACAAGTATGGCTATCGGCAAGTTCAATGTCTTTTTGCAGTCGCGCGACAGGAACTCCTGGCGGTCCCCGACACTGCGCCCCTCGATGTAAACGATAAGCTCGCCATCTTCGATAAAACGACTGCAGACCTCGACTGCGGAATCAAGAAGTCCGCCGGGATTGCTCCTCAGGTCGATAATCAGTGCGGTCATGCCTCTAGCCTTCAGTGCCGCAAGCTCCTTATCGAGGTCCTCGGCGGTCGTCCTGATGAAAATGGAGACACTCAAATAGCCAATCCTATCCTTCTCGATGAAGGCGCTTTTGACCGTGTGCGGCTCGATGAACTCTCTGACGATTGTGACCTTGGTTGTCAGGTTCTCGATCTCACGGTGTATGGTGAGCGTCACCTTGGAGCCCGGGGGGCCCTGGAGAAGCTTCAGGCATTCGGGGAAGGACAGTCCACTTGCGGGAGTGTCGTCTATGTACATTATGACATCCCCACGCATTATCCCGGCTCGGTGTGCAGGGCTGTTCTCCATCGGGGCTATGACCTTCAGCTTATGGTTGCGGACGATAATGTGGATCCCAAGCCCCCCGAACATCGACCCCTCTGACTCCCTCATCATCTCCTCGTAGGATTCCCTGTCGAGGTAAGCGCTGAAAGGG
The DNA here is from genome assembly GCA_016930955.1 of Victivallales bacterium. GTDB lineage: Bacteria > Verrucomicrobiota > Lentisphaeria > Victivallales > JAADHT01 > JAFGFR01. The sequence continues at coordinate 1,389 of JAFGFR010000253.1, forward strand.
TCTAGCCCCCTTAGCATCCCCCTCAAGGCGTTCGTGAAAAGCTCGTCATAGGTCACCTTGTCTTTTTCCACGTATTTCTCGCGTATGAGCTGAACGATCCCCATGAACTTCGACACGGCGGCATATCCGTCGTCCTGGGGCTTGGTCTCCATGGACTCGGAATAGACCTTGTATCCGTGGAAGAGGTTGGCCGCCAGAATCGCCGAGAGTATCAGGAAGAGGATTCTTCTGGACGGTGCCCTGGCAAGCACCGTACCGGCCATGCGTTCTATCTTTTGCATTCTCTCTCCATGCTGGGATGCGGCAAACCGGCAACCACGAAAAACGCGCCTCCTGCCAAGCAAGGCGCGTTCAAGTTCCGAAACAGAAGGCCGCTAAACAACGCTACTTCAGGTTGTCGCCGGTGAGGTCCAACCCGAACACGCTCACAACGAAATCGGCGATCTCTACCAGATGAACGTCAACACGCCCGACTATCAACCAGCCTAATTCAACACCAACTGACCAAAAATCGCGGCATTTCTCAATATAGACTTCCTCTTTAGGGCTGGCTATAACAGACTCGTTTCCCGTGATGACGATGTCTCTGACCCGGCCGAAGTTCTTGTCGATGTATCGTTCCTCCGCCCTTATCGGTCCAAGCTGGAAATTGTACCCGTCATCATACCCCCCCCCGATGCGCCGGTCAAAACCCTTCTCGACAAAGAACATGTCACCGTAGTCACCGCCGATCTGACAGTAGCGAGTCACCCTGGCATTCACGCTTGTCTTGGCGCCCACTCCCACACCCATGGAAACTATGTCGGTGAAGTTCAAGACTATATTGGGTATATAAAATATCATAAACCGTCCTACTGTCGTCCCGGCTGTCTGCTTTTCCCTCTCGGGTGCGACGGCATCGGGCTCTTCCACCACAGGCTCAACAGGTTCAGCAACCTCCTCATCCACCACTATCGCGACTTCTTCGACTACGGGCTCAGCCTCTTCCCCGTCGACCTTCGCCGGCTCAGCCTTGGCGGAGGAGAACGGCCAGAACCACCGGAACCACGATGATGATTCCTTCTTCTCCCCGGCATCGGCCACGGCTTCCTCATCTACAGCTGTTTCCAGGGCAGGCTCAACATCTGCCACGGCTTCCTCAACAGCTTCAGCTTTGGCTTCAGCCTCCAGATCGTCCGCCGTATCATCAGCAGCCTCGACTACAGCCGCCGCAGGGGCATCATCAGCGTCATCGTCATCCCAGTCCTGCGCATAAACGGTGCTGGCCACAAAGGTCGTGGCCGCGAGCATCAGAAACATCATCTTCAACATTTTGCTTCCCTCGTGTGCTTATTAATTGACATATAACAACCTCAAAACAAAGGTATAACCTAGCACTCGAGAACGCCTAAGGCAAGCTTGAAACGGATTTTTCCGAAAGTTTTTTTCAGGTTCACGCGGAGTTTTGAAACTGGCTTAATCAAAGCATTCGTCTTCTGGATCGAAAGCGGGTATGGGGACATTGACAATCCTCATTTTACCGACGGCGCGGTGGCGGCAACCCGGCTTGATCAGGATTGCGGAGCCTTTTTTTACCGGGATTGACTCGCCGTCAAGCTCCATTACGCCTTTGCCCTCCAACACGAGATATATTTCTGTCAGCTTCCGGTGGTAGTGCGTCTCGGAGTCGGCCTTGATGTCAACCATGTGTATGCTGGCGACGCGATCGGGATCGTCTGTGAATGCCCGCCGGGTGTATCCGCACGGGCAGGTTACGGGCTCGATCTCATCAAAATCCACGACCTTGTACTTTCTCATGATAATCCTTTGTCTTCGGCGATGCACTATTCCAGAGCCATCTCGCCGCACCGTCTGCCACGCCTGCGCTCCCAACGAGGTTCACACGGAGTTTTGAAATTGGCTCTTTAATTTCACCATGCGCGCAATTTCTGCCGCAGGAACTCTGGATACTCGACCCCCAAGACGAATTCTCCTGTCTTCGGGTCTGGAGCCACACGGCCGCACTCATATAGCAGATTGTGGCGGAAGGCGATATCAAGATGCTCCTTGACATCGGCGAATGATTTGGTCTCGCACAAGTCAATCGCAACAAGATTGCCGGGATTGAAGCGGCGGATCATCTCTGCCCTGCAAACATGCTGCGACTGGCTTGCAGGGACATCATATGTACGCACCAGGTCCTGGCATCCGATGAAATGTGGGTGAGCGGCGGCTCCGAGCATTTGACCATCCGATTTCCATTTTTTGAGCAGTCTGTACATCAGGCTTTGCCAAGCTATGGCGAAACGTTCCTCGCCGCGCCAGTCCGGATCGAATACCGGGAAGACAGGATGAACCTTGTCGGCCATAAAATCAAGTTTGAGTCCATCCGCATCCAGACAATCGGGCTCATTCGAGAAAAGGAATCGTGCCAAGGGCTCGATATATTCACGTTGTACCTGCGGATTTGAGAAATCAATCATAGGCATGCCGTGGCGCCCGAGGACTCCCCCGCCGCAAAGCCATTCAGACCTGGCGCAAATGTCGGCATCGGCATGGAAGTCGAATGGTGCAAGCCAAAGCACGGCATGCATATCCATGGCATGGATGCGGTCTATTTGCTTGCGCAGGTCTGGGAATCTTTCTGGATGCGGGAGCCAGTCGCCGCGTGCCTTCTGCCAGCCGGCATCAATGATCACCGTGCCGAAGGGATAACGCTCTTCCTCCAGGATGTCCAGAAGGTGATCAAGCATTGTCGCATCGAAAGCCTCGACTGGATCCTTGCCTTTGAAATTGTCGCCCGGGAAATTGTAGAAGGCGGCGTTGTCGCTCAAGTAGCCCTGATCGTTCCACGTGCAATATGCAGGCCGCAGCCACCAGTGCGGGATATCTCGCTGGGAGCGGCGGGGCACCTCCCCGTCCTCCTGCAGCATCTCCACGTAATGGGTGACGCTATCCCATATATCTCCGTGGTGATCCAGCCAGAGATAAGTTCGTGGTGCACTGGAAGTTGTCCCGGCAGCGACCGCCATGCCGTATTCATCGCCGTAATTATAGCGGAGAAGTTGAAGCGTCCCGGCGGCAGCCTGCAGCTCGAGCCCGAAGCCGTGTGGCAGATCACGGGCACCGATGCCGAGCATCACCGAGTCGCGCTGGAAAAGCATCAATGAAGGCCGGGGGGCAAACTGCCAGTCATTGGAGTATGTGGTAATGTTGATCAGATTAGTGAACTGGTCGCGCATCTCCTGGGGAAACACGGCGGCGGCAACCTGCTCGGGAGTTTTGCCGCCTTGGTAAAGGTTGTGTGTCTCGTGTGCCGCCATGCTCCCGTGCCGATTTCTCCAGTGATGGACATGGAACATGTTCAGGGCCATGTCACTGTCGAGCAGATGCCAATGCGCTATGCGAGCATCCCGGGCCGGTGTCATGTCGGCAGCCAGCTCGATATGCCCCGGCCAGCAAGTGACAGTTGTGCTAAGACGGTCCCCCCCGGGGGTCGATCCTGTGACCTGGACAACAACAGCCCCTGCATCTGACGGCTCGCTTTGTAACTTCACGTCTTGCCATTTGTTTGTGCACCGGCAGAATTCCGGGCGTAACAACAAGGGGCTGCTGGTCTCAAACAGTCTGTGTCCTGCACGAGGATCACTCAAGACAAAACCATCGGGGGAAATCTGAACAGCGTAGTGAAACCCGCTGACGCAGACCGCTTTTTCATGGACTGTGACTTTCATGCTCTAATCCTTAAAAATTTACATGAACTGGCTCGCGAATCATTGCCAGACCTATCTGTCTGAGGCTGGATAAGCAGGCACCTCTCCTGGCGCTTTCCCGTGCAACGGACAGCGCCGGAAGGAGCATCGCGGCAAGAATCCCTATTATCGCGATGACTACCAGCAACTCAATCAACGTGAACAATGATAATGCAGCGTTGTCCCGTCCATGGCGAAGACTGCCGAAGTTTAGCCGATTTTCGTCTTGTGAAACCTGCATTGATATTCCTTAAGCGACCCTCAATCCTATATTCTCCCTGACTCGACAACGTTGCTCGCCTTGCAAAAATTGCAGGCAGGCCAATGATGCAACACAAAGACGTGTCATATCTCACTCCATGATTGGCTCAACTGACTAGAATTTAGTTCCCCAATCACGCAGTGACATTAGATGTGTTAAAGAAAACTTCAAATGCAAAAACACAAAAAATAACGCTTGACCGTGTGTTTCCCCGTATGCCCAAACGGATCTGTCGGATCCCTCGAATCTTCCCCATGACACAGACTGCCTCATCCGCATAGCTGCGAGGTTCGCGGCATTCGCCACGGCGAAATGGCAGGCACAGACAGTTGATGGTATGCACCAGCCATTTCGTCGCACCGTCTGCCGCACCTGCGCTCCCAATGCGGTTCACGCGGAGTTTTGAAACTGGCTCTTTTGACTGAAAAACCGTGACTGGGGTTGAAAAGTTCTGATTGCGAGTTCAATTTGTGTTGACTGCATGCCTGTCTGTGTCGGAGGACTTGTGCGTGTGTGGACTAGGAGTTGGATGATATGGTGATATTTGATACATTGTGTGCTATAGATTGGTCGCCTGATCCTGAGCTGTTCAACGTATTCGGCATATCCATCAGGTACTACGGCTTGTTGTTCATGGGCGGGATAGTCTTCTCGACATTGGTCATGGGTTGGATGTTCAAGCGTGAGGGGATACCCGGGGAGAACCTGGAGAGGCTTTCGGTGTACGGGATAATCGGGATACTTGTCGGGGCGCGTCTGGGACACTGTTTGCTTTATGAGCCGGGGTACTACCTGTCGCGGCCGCTGGAGCTGTTTCTGCCGATCTACCCCAAGCCTGGCGGGGGGTATGCGTTTATCGGCTACCAGGGTCTTGCGAGCCATGGCGGTGCGGCAGGGTTGATCATTGCGCTGTACCTTTATTGCCGGAAGACGAAGGAGTCCATGCTGAGGCTTTTGGATCTGATCGGTGTAGCGGCGCCACTCGCCGGAAGCTTCATCAGGCTGGCAAACTTAATGAACTCGGAGATAATAGGCAAACCCACCGAGGTGCCCTGGGGTTTTGTGTTCAAGCGTGTTGACGGTCTTTCGAGGCATCCGGCGCAGTTGTACGAGTCGCTGGCATATCTTGCGATATTCGCGGTTATGCTGGTTTTATATGTGAAATTCCGCGAGAGGTACAGCGGGAGCGGTGTGTTTCTCGGGATATCGCTTGCGCTGATTTTCACGGCAAGGTTTCTGATTGAGTTTGTGAAGGAGCACCAGGCAAATTTTGAGTCGAGCTTGCCTCTGGACATGGGGCAGTTGCTCAGCATTCCCTTTGTTGTCGCCGGGGTTGTGCTGATTGTTTTGGGGGCTGGAAGGGTCAGGGGCGGGGGAAAGACAGGCTAGTCAAGCCATGAATCGAAGAACTGCTTCGCGACAGGTGCGCAGGTCTTTCCTCCGCTGACTCCATCCTCGATGAACACGGCGGTTGCATATGTGCGCCCCGAGTGTTCGCCGAAGGCGATGAACCAGGCGTTCTTTCTCCGAGATTCGCCGTGTCCGACCTCGGCCGTGCCAGTCTTGCCGTAAAGCTCGATCACGGGTGTCTTTGCAGCCCTGCCGGAGCCTCTGGATGAATGCACCGACTGAAACATCCCATTCCTGATAATATCAAGAAAATCGCGCCTGATGTTCAAATCGGCCCTCGAGCATGGCTGGTTGATGAAAATCACGTTTCCTCCTGGGTCGAGCACCTCTTTGAGGAGATATGGTCGCCATAGGGTGCCGCCGTTGGCGATCGCGGCGGTGAAGAGGGCCGCCTGCAGAGGGGTGATACGAAGGTTGCCCTGTCCAATCGAGATAAGGGCTGTCTCGAAGACGTTCCATCTCCTTCCGGTCCTGTGGTACAGCTCGCTTCTCGATGGCAGCAGCCCCGGACGTTCGGCTATAGGGATGCCGGTCATCTTGCCGACCCCAAATGAAGCGAGGGTGTCGGCGAGCTTCTCCAACCCAGCAACTCTGCCTTCCTCGATGAAAAAGACATTGCAGGACTGCTCGATCGCGCCGACGAGGTCGAGATTTCCATGCCCGCTTCGGTTGGCACAACGGATCGATGCGTCCCCGATAAAAGACCTGCCAGGGCAGTTGATGCGCTCTTCAGGAGGCATCCCGTGCTCAAGCAGCGACAAGCCTATTATTGGTTTGATTATCGATCCCGGCTCGTACTCCCCGAGGGTGGCGCGGTTGAACATCGGCCTGTCGGGATTGGAGTTGAGGGTGCCCCAGTAAGAGGGAGACAGCTGCGGGACAAACCTGGAGATATCGTAGGAAGGCGAGGATGCCATTGCGAGCACGGCACCCGACCCGGCATCCAAAAGCACGATAGCACCGGGCTTGTCAGCAAGAAGACCCTCGGCCAATGCCTGAGCCCTCGAGTTGATCGTCAACACGATGTCGTGCCCTATCCTCTCGGGCACCGAGTTGCCAAGCGTCTTGTGGATGATGCCCCGGTAATCCACCATGACCAGGCTCGAACCGGCAGTTCCCCTTAGCCCACTTATCGCGCCGTATGACTCGGGGATCGAGGAGTCATAGACTTTTTCCATCCCGTCCTTACCTGTCTCGTCGGGGATATAGTAGAAGAAATCCTCTCGATCCTTCGCACTCTTGGGGTCGTCTTTCCTTACGAAGCCGATGATGTGTGCAGCCATGCTGCCGAAATAGTACTCCCTCTGGGGCTCTGTGACCACCTCCATCCCGGGGACAGGCTCGGGTATCTCGGAAATCTTCGCCAACTCGATCTCGTCGAGATTCTCGAAGACGGTCATCGGCAGAGCCGGGGTATAATTCATGTGTGTCTGGATTGACTCGGGAGTAAGACTGTGTTCTCTCCCGATGGCGGCAGCTGCGCGTTCTGCGGCGGAAAGCATGAAATCTATGGTCTTAGACGCCCGACCCGGCTGGCGCATCTCCTGAAGATGGAACACGATGTTGTAAACCGGCGAATTGCCGGCGAGCATTGCGCCGTCCTCAGTGAAAATCCTGCCCCTCGGGGCGGGTATCCTGATACGCCTCACAGACTGACGGGCTATCACCGTGTCGTGATAGCTCTCCTGAAGGATCTGCTCCTGCCAGAGACGGAACACGACCAAGACATAAAACACAAAAAACACTGCGCTCACGGCCAGAACTCGTCGGATGGATATTGCCGGTTCGTTCTGCAATCTCATCTCCTCTGTTGCGATACTCTGCTTCTGGCAGTCCTGTAGAGGGGCATGCCCACCATTTCTGCCGCCAGATCGTAAAGCGGAATCAGCATCGGCAGCAGGAACGCCCCGGTAAGCATGCTGAACGTCAAAATAAGCACGCTGCTGTACAATGAGCCTGGCCGCAAGCTGTTAAGCGTTACGGCAGGGAGTACTGCGACCATGGCGGCACAGGCTCCTGGAAGGAAATGAAAGAACGCCGACTGCGTATCCCCCCAGTAGAGCCACATGTTGCTCAGCCCGGCGATGGCCATCATCGAGAATGCCGAGACAAGCATCGAGCGCCCGTAGAGAAGGTCGAGGACAGCACCGGCGACCATACCCACGGACATGCCCGTGATCCACCCTCTTGAGACCGAGATGCAGAACACGCAAAGCGCGGTCATGGGTATCACGACTCCCAGCGAGCCGGCGAGGACCTCTAGGTAGACTGAGAAGAAAACGCAGAGAAACATGAACGAGGCACTGTACATCATTGCTCCTTCGGCACCAGGACCACTATGTGGCGCAAGTTGTTGAAATCAGCCGCCGGCTCAACAAGCGCCTCGGCATAAAGGTTGTTTACCACACGCACGTCAGGAGTTCCCCCTCTAGCCCCCACCCTGCCCACGAGGAGAAGCGCGGGGGTGGTGTCCCCGCCCAGGCCGGATGTTATCACGGACTCTCCGGCCTTGTAGGTTTTTGTTGCCGGGAGTTTTCCGGCCTTCAGCACTGGCCTGCCCCCCGCGACCGTGCCGCCCTCGAGTATGCCCGCAGCCCCGCTCTCCCGCAGGATCACGCTCAGCCGGCAATCCCTGCCGACGACAGTCTCCACCTGCGACCTGTGACTCGCGACCTTCGAGATTCTTCCGGCCACCGCGAATACATAGTCAGTCCCCTTCTCCTTGGTTATCCGGCAAAGCACAATGCAACCCGGGACTATGCCGTCCGCAGAGCCCTTGTTTATGGAGAAAGACTCGTTCCACAGAGTAGGGTCCCGGAGAAACACCTCGGAAAAGACGCACCTGAACCCGGGCACAGGCTTTATCCCCAGCAAATCCTTCAGGCTGCTGTTCTCCTGAGCAACCTCCCTGAGGACGTTCAGATCCGCGGAGAACTGCTCGTTGACTCTCTGAAGGGCCAGCAGCTCCTCGACCAGCGCGTCCTTGGACTGAAGCATGAGCGCCTGCTTTGCACTTAGGTTCTCGACCTTTGAGAGCGGGGAGAAGAACGGGTGGTAGAAGTCTGATGTAAGCCTGTGTAGCGGACGATGGAAAATCTGGACCAAAACCGCGGCGGAAAGTATGCCGATCACCGCGGACAACACTGCAAATCTCTTGTTCAGCATATTCTACTTCCTCTCCATGGAGTCGAGAACTTTGCTCACCTCCGGCCAGAGTGTTCCTTTCCTGACCTGATGACGTTCGATCTCGCGCATCTCGCTGCGGAAGCGCCACGACTCGGGGACTACAGCCACCTCTGTATCGTCCATGAAACCCTCGATATCGTGGCATCTCTGAAGATGCTCGAAGAATGTCTTCTTCGCGGCCAGAAAATTTTTCCTGAACTGGTATGACGAGTCGCTCCGCAGATTGAAAAGAGACCTTCTCATCAGCCTGATGCCCTCATGCAGAATAGTTGGAGCGGTGAACTCCAGGCGCGACAAAAGCTGCTCCCTGTTTCTGACGACTGACGGGAAATCCTTTATCTCATTCCTTTTCTCATTCAGCTCATGCAGCGAGCAGTATCGGATATCTGCATCCCCGCCACTGCCGGCATCATTACCAACCTTCCGGTCTTCCGGGAGATCCATGATATAGGGCACAACATCGATCTTCTGGAAATGCCTCTCCACGAAACCAGCTCTCGCTGGGCTGAATATGTTGATGCTCAACAGGATGGCGTTTTCGTAAAGCCATTCCCTCAGCATCCCGTAGTCGTCAAGCTTCTCCTGTAGCAGAGTCAACTCGGAGGTGCTTGTCAGGAAGTTCCTCACCATGCCGGCGAATATTCTGACAAATGCCTGCTCGTGGTCCACACCCTGCACGGACAGATCGACCAGACTTTTGATGGCCTCCCTGTGGCCAGCCAGACGCATGACCGCTGAAAGCAGCACGTCCGAGGTCTGGATCGAGATGGAGGTCATCGGGTCGGGGTCGGGGTCTCTCGGCGCGGAAAACACGACTTTCAAGAGGTCGGGAGGGGGATCGTCGGTGACCAGCATCTTCACGGCAGGGTAAGTCCTTATCCCTGGAATGCTCGACGTGCAAAGCCTTGCCCTGAGCTTCCCGAGTATCCCGAGGATAAGCCAAGGGGGAATTTTGCGGGAATGCAAGGAAGGATCGAGGTCGAGTTTCTTGAGCATGATTCCCTCGATCAGGCTCGAGAGTGCCTTGTCGTCGCCGATCCAGTCGTTAAAATCCTCCGGGAGATGGAAACGGATTTCGGTCCCCTTGAGATTGATGATCTCTATGCCTTTGAATTCTGCGCTGTCCATCAGGACGATACTGTACCTTGTCGGGGGGGGCTTTCCCTTCTCGATGCGGGGGACCAGACGGGAGACAATTATATCGGCACTCCTGAAGACAGTCCTCACATCCTCTGTGTTGACCTTGCCCTTGCGTGAGAAGAACTTGAACTCGCAGGTGGATGTGGGTGTGGCTGAGGCTGCATGTATTGCCAAGAGGAACAGCAACGCGAGTGCCAAGCCGGAGCGGCAAGGAGAGACCAGGCAGGCACGCCCACTTCCGCATCGGTGTTGCATCGCATCCAAAATGACAGGCCGTAAGGCCATGGGTAATTTTGAAATTGGCTCCAAAACTTATCCTCCTCGAAAGATGGGCACCAACAGCAGCCCACTCGGCATATCAAGGAAAGGTAAGGAAGTTTCTCTTTCCCCCTACTTCCTTCCCTTTCTTTCCTCTGTGTTAACCTATCCCCGTTTTACGCAGTTCGCAAATCACAGGGTTGAATTTATCATTGGGCAAGCTAGCTTAGGCATTGTCGGTGTTTTTTTTCGACGGGCTCAGGGCAAAGAAAAATCATGGAGATAAAGATGGCTTCAAAGGATTTGCTGAAGACCAAAGGGGACACGTCGTGGTTTGTCAAGGATCGTTTCGGGCTGTTCATACACTGGGGGCTTTACTCGATGGGTGCGCGCCACGAATGGTTGAAAAACTTCGAATCCATCACCAGCGATGTCTATGACTCGAAGTATTTCAAGCATTTCGACCCGGATCTCTATGACCCGGAGAAGTGGGCCGCGGCAGCAGCCGGCGCAGGGATGAAGTACTTTGTCGTAACCACCAAGCACCACGAGGGTTTCGCCCTGTGGGACTCCAAGGTGTCGGACTATAAAGCGACCAAGACCCCGGCGAAAAGAGACCTCCTGCGCCCCATGGTGGACGCTTTCCGCGCAAAAGACATGAGGGTGGGCTTCTACCACTCGCTGATTGACTGGCACCATGAGCAGTATATGGTTGACACCAGGAACCATCCGCAGCGCAACGACATGGAGCTGCTCAAGAAGATGAACAAGGGGCGCAACCAGATGAAGTACGCCGACTACCTCCACGCGCAGGTCAAAGAGCTGCTGAGCAAATTCGGCAAGGTTGATGTGCTGTGGTTCGACTTCTCGTTCGTGGACAAGGACGACCGGCTGGACTTCACCAAGGGCAAAGGCAGGGAGGCATGGCGCAGCGAGGAGCTTTACCGCATGATCCGCAAGATGCAGCCCGACATCCTCATCAACGACCGCCTGGACATCGAGGGCATGTTCGGCGACATGAAGACCCCGGAGCAGTTCCAGCCGAGGCAATGTATCACCTTCAACGGCAAACCCGTCGTGTGGGAGGCTTGCCAGACCATGTCCGGCTCATGGGGATACCACCGCGACGAAGCCACATGGAGAAGTACACGCCAGATCATAAGCACTCTGATAGACTGCGTCTCGAAGGACGGCAACCTGCTCCTCAACATCGGCCCGACATCACGCGGAGAGTTTGACTGCCGCGCCATGGAAAGGCTCCAGGGAATCGGCAAATGGATGCACCACCACAGCCGAAGCATATACTCATGCACCTCCGCACCCGCGAAATTCGCAGCCCCAGAGAACTGCAAGCTCACATACAACCCCGAGAAGAAGCGCATCTACGTGCATATCCTCGACTGGCCATACAAGCATCTGCACCTCGACGGCAAGGCATACAAGGATCAGGTGGAGTACGCCCAGCTGCTCCATGACGGCTCGGAATTGCTGTTCAAGGGGCTCGAGCCGTGGCAGCAGCCCCACGAGGCGCTGTCTTCCGGAAAGGCCAACCCGGAGACACTGACCCTGACTTTGCCGCAGACCGAGCCGCCGGTGGAGATCCCGGTCATCGAGCTCTTCCTCAAATGAGTGCCCGCCGTCGCAGCTGCATGACAACCGACCGTCTCCAGGGAAGCGGCCGGTGCGTCTGATAGCGGCAATATTCGCATCGCTAGCCCTGCTGGCGATGCTTGAGCTGGTGCTCGTCGTCTGGCTATGGGACAAGGTCGGCTTCGCCAACATGCTCCTGCTGGTCTTCGGCACAGGCATTGTCGGTGCCCTGATCGCACGGAAAAATGCCCGCGAGGCTTTCAAAGTACTCCTTGATGGCAAGATACCCTCCTCAGGCGCAGCCAGACAGATATTCGATGCCGTCGCGTTCTTCATCGCCGCAGCGTTGCTGATAATTCCCGGCATCATATCCGATATCGCAGGCCTGCTGCTTATCCTGCCATTCATGAGGAAAATACTTTTCGACAGGTATGTACGTGAAATCTTCCCCGTGTCCGGCCGGGGTCAAGGAAACAAAGCTTGGGTGAAGATGACCCGCACGCAGTCCAGGCAGGTCGCCGAAGACAAGGACCCGGTCATAGATGTCGCGGCAGAGGCAGTGGAGGACAAAGAATCCTGACCTCAAAACCTAAAAGCCACAAAAACAGAACATGCGGCCTGCGACAAACACAGACCGCATGTGGATAGAAACTAAAGGCTCAGTCAGGATCAGTCGACCTCGACCTCCACTTCCTCCTTGTCACCCTCGCCCTTCTCCTTCATTTTGAACTTTATGACCTGGAGATGGTTCTCGAAGTCATCGCCCTTCTCAACCTCGGTGAACAGACCCTCGATCTGTACCATCTTGCCCTTGAGCTCCTTTGCAAGTTTCTTGCCTATGTCGTCAAGCTTGATTATGTAGACCGTTATGATCTCCTCATCATCAAGCTTCTCGACTTCCTTGACAGTCGCCTTGACGATCTGGCCGCCTTCCTCTACAACCGTGATCTCCCCGAATACAACAATCTGTTCGGCCTCCTCAGCCACCACATTGGAAACACACAGAAGCCCGGCAAAAAACACCACCAATAATGCTAATAAAATGCGCATACAAAAAATCTCCGTGACTTGTTTAAACTCCTGCACCCGGGATGCCCGGATGCCAAACACAAAAAAGCAAAGACTACATAAAACAACTCATGCTTCTTTCGCTATCCTGCACTCCTCCTTTCTCGTGAATAACGCCGGCATACTTCCACGAATCCCGGCATATATACGCAAAAACTCCGGGGCAACAAAGCCCCAAGCCTCTTTACAGAGCCAGTTTCAAAACTCCGCGTAAACCGCGTTGGGAGCGCAGGCAAGGCATGCGCCCCAACCCTTTGGGCGGCAAACTCTTTTGTCGCGAATGCCACGCCGGAGCGGTCGGGACAGACCATACAGGTATGCCCGCTCCCGCATCAGCGTGGCCTCGCATCCAAAATAGCAGGCCGCGCGGCCACGGGTAGTTTTGAAATTGGCTCTACAGTGACAATCCCTCATCCCCCCAAGCTGACCTGCACGCCCAGGCACCATCACCCCGCCGCAGCACAATGCCAAGCCATACAGAGAAACACTTACGGAGGAATTAAAATACATCCGCTAATAAATTTTTCAAGCTGTCCTAACAAAATCATGACTTTTGAAATTGGCTCATCAAGGCAATAATAAAGGCTGGCCGGCTTGATAATGTCGATGTTGGAAATATAGTTCCGCGTTTGACGGGTAGTTTTGAAATTGGCTCGGGAGGACAAATGACATCGGATTGTTCGGACATACTTGAAAGGATAATCGCAGACAAGCGACTCGAGCTGCCTGCGGTATCTGCGGCGATGTCAAGGTACAAGGCTGTGATCCGCGACCTTCCAGCACCCCTGGATTTCCGCACAGCCTTGCGCAGACAGGAGCTGGCTGTCATAGCCGAGATCAAGAAGGCATCTCCGTCTGCAGGGGTTATATGTGATGGCTTCGACCCAGGGAGGATTGCTTCTGCGTACAAGGCTGCGGGTGCAGACGCGATCAGCGTGCTTACCGACAAGAAGTATTTTCAGGGTGACATCGCGTATCTCGGCTTGGTAAGGGAAACGGCGCCTGGCATCCCGGTGCTGAGGAAGGATTTCATAATCGCCCCGGAACAGATATACGAGTCCCGTGCCGCCGGGGCGGACTCCTTTTTGCTCATCGCACGCGTGCTGGAACTCGAGCAGATGAAAGAATTGATAGCCATGGGAAGAGAGCTGGGCATGGAGCCGCTTGTCGAGTCGCACTCCTTGGAGGACATAGAGAAATCTGTCAGGGCAGACACCTTCATCTACGGCATCAACAACCGCAATTTGAAAACGTTCTCGACCGATATTTCAGTATCCGAGGATCTGCATGACTTGATACCGGGAAACTGCATTTCAGTGTCGGAAAGCGGGATTTCATCCCCTTCTGTCGCACGACGGCTGAGGGACAAGGGTTTCGACGCGGTACTTGTCGGCGAAAGCCTTATGAGGCTGGGAGTGGAGGGATGCGGGGAAGCGATAAAAAAGCTCAAGAGCCAATCTCTAAGCGCCGCATGACCGGCGGAGCTTTGAACCCAGCTCAGTTCACTTGGTTTTTTTGATCCTGACTTCCTTGATGTTGACTGGTGTTGATTGGCCGGACTCGAGCCTTATGCTCCATCCCCATCCTGCGACGAATCCGGCATCCTCGAGTAGCCATGAGAATGAGTGCCATTGTCCATCTGAGGGGATGACGAACTTTTCTGGGGCATCCCTGTAGCCTGTCAACGACTCGTAGTGTAGGGATATCGAGCCTTGTTCTTCCGACGGGCTCATCGCCAGGATTGCAATCCGCATCTTGGGGGACGACTCGGCGAACTCGGGGTTGACCTTGAAGTACATTCTGTTTCCCTCCGGCGGGTCTTCCGGGCAGGTCTGCCTCCACGACAGCTTGTTGTCGGAGATCATCCTGCTGGTCTGTATCTTGATCTGCTCGATCCCGAGCTCGAGGTTTCCCGCGCCCAGACGGCATGACACCTCCCGGGAGCGCGCAAAGTCAATCTCCCAGGGGAATGGGGAGCTGCTGTTCCCACGTGCCTCGGCTTCCATCTCCCCCGGGATGCCGATGATGAACACCGGCATGCGCCCGAGGACCAGATTCTCGCCCTGAGGAAGTTCAGACTCCCTCCCGTCGTGGGCAACTACCCTTGCCAAGGCACTGAATCTGACTGACGCAGGCGAAGCTGAATCCCTGCCCCAGGCGACGAGGACTTTGGAGGTGTGCCCATGAAAGACGAACCCGCAGCCGTCCCCGGGGAAACTCAGCCACCCAAGATATATCGGATCCTTCCCGAGAAGCGAGATCATGCTCGCCAATGCCTTGAATGAAGGTCTCGTTATCCAGTCCTGCCTGATGAGCCCGTAGTCCACGCCTGCACCTCGGCTTCCCGGCCCTATGGCCTCGTGCCAGAATACCCTTTTGAAGCCTTGGGCGAGCGAGAGGATGTACGCCTTGAGCAACGCTTCCGCCTGAAGCTCGTCTGCCTGCTTGTCGGGCTTGTCCGGCGCCGGGTAGCCGATTGACGATATCCAAAGCTCGGTCTTGTCGTCGTGCCCGTGGCGGCGCAGGAGCGTCCTCAGATCCGAGGCCATGGAAAGAAACCCCGGCTCGTTTGCATCGGACAGGAGCGACTCGATATGCATGAAGGGACTGACAGCCACAAAGTCGAATTTCCCCGCCCCGCCGTGGCGCAAAACGGCATCTATGAACTGCAGATCCAATCCAGTGCAGTTGAGCCCGACCTTCAACTTCTGGTCAACGCCCTTCGCGGCCTTGTATGCCTCGGCCAGAAGCTCCGCATACTGCTCCGGACGCTCGCCAATCGCAGGGTCACCATTGAAATCATTCCATACCTCCCATGTCCCAACCTCGTCCTTGTAGCGAAAGACAAGCCCTGTGACATAATTCCGCCAGTGCTCAATATCGTTCACCGGAAAAGATTTAGTGCCCTCATCGGCGGATGCGAATTTCGCAAGATGACGCAGAACACCCGAGAGCTGTATGGAGTTTCTCCTGCAGTTGACCACCAAGGGGTCGGACTCAATCCAGCCCCACTTCCCGGGTGCCTCCTGGATGCTGTCCCACCCGGGGAAATAACGCAGCCAGGTCACGCCGATCTGCCGCAGCGGGACATTGAACCTGGGGTACTCCCCGCTCCACTCGTCACCGGAAGCCACGCCCCAGGGGCTGTTCTCCGCGCCGGAGGAGTATCTCACGCCATGATCAGCCGCGAATGCCGCAGAGACAAGCAGCATAAACACCCCCAGCACGATCCTTTGGGCTGATGTTTGTATTGCCGCTGCTTTCATCGCGTCTCTATGTCTTTCCTGACGGCTCACCCGGCCGCCGATATTAAGCAAACCCCGAATGTCAAGCTCTGGCTCTAAACCTATCCCCGTTTTGCGAAGTTCGCAAATCTTCTGAGCCAATTTCAAAACTCCCCGTGGCCGCGCGGCTTGCCATTTTGGATGCGAGGCCACGCCGATGCGGAAGTGGGCATACCTGCATA
>JAFGFR010000254.1 GCA_016930955.1 Victivallales bacterium
ATTGCGAAAGTCGCAAACCCTACCCTGAAGCTCCATACGTAGTCCTCCTTGGTAGGCCCGTCGAGCTTCACGGCTAGTACGTTCTCGTGCAGGTCGGCGAGCATCGCGAAGAGCGACTCCCTGCAGATATCCTTTTCGTATGCCAGCCCGAAGTACGCATCGTCCAAGATGACCAGCACTTTCGCGCCTTCCGAGGCAAGCCCGAGCAGTCCTTCCTTGATCTGCATGGCCTCGTCGTCGGTCACTGTGTACCCCGTCGGGTTGTTCGGGAAATTGAGCAACAAGATCTTTTTATTCGAGCTTGAGCAACGAAGTCTATCAATCATCCCCTTGACATTGTAGCCGCCGCTTTCGAAGGTCTGGAAGGTGCTTATCTTTGCGCCAAATGATGTCTCGAAGACCAGCTCGTAGTTGTCCCAGTAGAAATCTGGCATGACGATCTCGTCGCCCTCGTTGACGAAGAGGAAGCCGGCAAGGTATAGGGCATGTGTCAGCGCGCCTGTGACGACGGGCAGACTGAACAACTTGCCATCCAGCGACGGATTCTTGCGCAGAATCTGCCGTCTCCACTCCTCGCGGATGTCAGGCAGGCCGAAGCTTGGCGTGTATAGGAATGTGCTGGCAGGCACGTTCAACGAGCTTTTCACGCAGTCAAGCACCATGGGTGAGCCGTCCTCCTCGAAGGCGGTTCCGATCGTGGCGTTTATGCCCTTGCCCTTCGCCTGGGCAGATTGCCCGAGAATTCCCTTGAACGGGAAATACATCAGTTTCCCGCGCTCGCTGAGAAGATCCATCACGCAGTTTGCCGGCGCGGCAATATCCTTGTTCAAGGATTCTGCCATCGGCGGTGTCGGCTGCTCTTTCATGTCATTCCAAAAGTTTGTTGATTTTATTGTTGCTTGCCGAATTTCTCAGCCATCGCCTGATATCCGAGGTGGGCGAAGAGGTTGTCGAGCATGACCATCGCGGTGAAGTTCTCGGCCACCGGCCATATTCTGGCGACGATGGTCGAATCCCTGCGGGTTATCGCGGCAAGGTCCTTGTTCTCCAGAGTGTACTTGTCAATGGTATGCTGCGGCTTGTCAATCGTCGGGGTTCCCTTGACCGCAAGCCTGACGACTATGTCCTGCCCGCTGGCGAGGCCCCCGGTGATCCCGCCGGCGCTGTTCGAGTCGAAGACGACTTTGCCGCCTTCAGAATGCATCTGGTCGTTGCTCTGCGATCCGGTCATCCCGGCGACTTTGAAGCCTGCTCCGACCTCGACACCCTTGACGGCACCTATGCCGAGCATCCTGCCTAGCTCGGCATCGAGCTTGTTGAACACCGGCTCGCCGAGCCCTGTCGGCACACCCATGACCACGACTTCCACCAGACCGCCTGCAGAATCGCCCTTCGAGGATACTGCATTGCATGCCTTCACCATCTCATCCGCCGCGGCGACATCCGGGCAGTTGACGATATGGTGCACGCCGTATTTATCCTCTATCTCCTTCCTGTCCATCGGCTTCTGGGTGTCGCGTATCGCCTCGATCTCCTTCTCGATCTCTGCGAAAATCGCAGTTTTCTCGAGGAAGCGCATGTCGTTGCGAACTCTCCCGCTGACATATACCTGCTGGTAGAAGGGGTCATAGTCGTGCCTCATCCTCTTGTAGTTCTCGGTGGACTCGAAGATTTGCCCGTGGTCAGCGTCCCCGCACGCCACCCCGGCTATCTCCCTTACAAAGGAGAAAACCCTGATGCCGAACTTCGCCAGAACCCTCTTCGCAACGTATCCTGCGGCGACGATGGTCGAGGTGTACCTGCCTGAGAAGATACCCGCTCCGATCGCGTCGTCGAAGAGGCCGTACTTCAGGAACGACGCATAGGACGCATGCCCTGGACGAGGCGTGCGGTTGGTGTCCTGATACTGCTTGATGTGGATGAAATGCCTGTCAAGGTTGGGTATCAGGATCGTCAAAGGCGTCCCGTTGGTATAGAATGCGTTCCCGGCACCCTCGATCGTGTCCGCGGCATTTACTCCTGCATAAATTACAGGCAGGTCGGGCTCCTTCCTCGGTGATGAGAGCTCGTCGGCACCCGGCTTGCGAAGAAGCAAGTCGCCGTACAGATCCTGCTCGGTTATCATCATCCCCGGCGGGACACCCTGGATAACACTCGACAAACCCTCCTGGTACGAGCCACCACTGACTGTGACTTGGAAGTTTCTGCCTACTGAACAACCTATCATAATTCTCTCCTTACACTATATGGTGATCGTGTGGAAACATCCTCCTCAGAGAACACTGCCGGGATATGGTGACTGCGTGCTATCGTAACTTACAAAAATACGGATTGTCTGTCTTCGGACGCGCACTGCTCGGCTCCGGCATTCCTAAGCGCCCGTGTATGGCAAGGGCACAAGAGGCTAGACAAAGCTGACTGGCGCCACTCCCGGCCGCCTTGGAGCCGCCCGAAGTCTCGCCTTTCCACTGCCTCCAGCAGAGAACGGAGGGGGAAAGTATTCCCTCAAACCGCTTTTTCAAGCGTCTTTGAAAATATTTCCATGTTTTTTTAATGTGAAGATAATAATCCTCTCCCCGGTGGCGGTGCTGATGTCGGTGTGCAGACTGGCGACCTCTTTTTTAAGGATGTCCTCGACAACAGCCTCAAGCAAGGGGCGTGCCTTCTCGAGCAATGCCTGCCTGACCTTCTTGATCAAGTCGCGCCCCTCCGAAGCCTCCGCCGACCCGCTGGACGCGAGCTGATGCTCGGCCTTCGTCAAAACTCCCTTCAGCCTCACCAGCACAATGTCGTCGAATATGTAGGTCTTGGCCTCCAGGGGCCCGCGCCCCATGTACTCCTTCTCGAACTTGACCAGCGCCTCGCTTATCTCCGACTCCGGCTCCTTACTGCGCTTCGACACCATAAATATCCTTGTGTGCCCTTCATCGTCTCACCGCAACCAAAGCCTCGAATATACTGCGAAATCCGCAATTTCCAAGCATGGGTCGAGAAGTTCGGGCACGGGGCTACTCAGATTCGACAATATCGATATTTTCGACACTATCGAACCTGTCGGACGAACAGCGCCACTTTACGACCCATAGTCGCCTTTGTAGAGAGCCAGCCATAGGGCTGGCGGTCCATTTGCGTTTCACGTCTGGTGTTTGAAATATTCGGCTATGATGCGATATTGGGTCTGGTTTGGGTTTGATGGGATTGGACGTTTCGATGGAGCTTCAGATGAAGAGGCATATCTGGATGTCTGGATGGGCTTTTTTTTTGGCTGGTTGCGGCGGGATTCCCAATGGTGTGGAGTTTTTCGGGGACTTCGGGCTTGACATGCATCTTGGCAGACCGTACAAGTTCGCGAGTCTGGTTCATTCATTATGGAGAATGTTGTGAAGAGAGAATTGTTTGTCTCACCTGATGGCACCGATTGGTGGAGTGGTGATCTGCCCCGACAGAGCTCTGACGGGCTGAACGGGCCGGTTGTGTCGCTTAACCTGGCCATTTTGATGGCTCGGCAGTGGCACCGTAACGGGCAGTCGGACGGGCCGGTCACAGTATGGCTGACTGAAGGACACTACCCGATAACTTTCCCGCTCGAGTTCGGACCCGAAGACTACGGAACGATGGAGTTCAAGGCGTTGCCCGGGGCTCGGCCCGTCATAGATGGCGGGGTGACCGTGCGCAATTGGAATGCAAATGTTTGCAACGGTCTTGCTGTCTGGGAAGCTGACATGACAGCCTTCCTGCTCGAGTTCGGCCCCTTCCGTTCGCTCTTCGTCAACGGCTCACGTCGCCGCCGTGCCCGCTACCCGAGCGCGGAATACCTCTGGATCGAGGAGGCTCCCGATGCCCCGCCAAGCGGGAACGCCAAGACAGCCAATATGGATTTGCTGCGGGGAAGCTACCGTTTCCGTGCCGCAAAAGGGGACGTTGACGGCATTGCCTCCTGGGAAGGTGCTGAGGTTGTGATGCTCAACCGCTGGATCAACGAACGCATGCCCGTGCGGCACTTCGACCCCGACACACGCATCATCGAGATGGATACACGCACCTGTCTTTTCCTGCGCACGGAGTTTGCCCAGGAAAGCAAGACTATCCGTTATTGGATCGAGAACGTCCGAGAAGGACTGCGCGAGCCTGGCGACTGGTATCTCGATGCAGCGGCGCGCAAGCTCTACTACGTGCCATGCAAGGGTGAAACCCCAGAGAACTGCGAGGTGACCGTCCCTGCAGTCAAGCAGTTTGTCCGCATCTTAGGCGACCTCGAACATGAGAAACCGGCCGGCGGCATCCGCTTCGAGGGCATCACCTTCGCGCACGCTGACTGGGCACCGCCATGCAACCGCCCGGTGTGGTGGGATCCGTACCTTCCTGAACACTCATGGCGCCCGAGAACAAGCTTCCGGCATTTCAAGGAATGCAATCATGCAAACCCATGGATCGACAGCGGCGGCTCCCCGCAGGCCGCCTTCAACCTGCCAGGCGCAATCCAGCTCGAGGCAGCGCGCGATGTTACCATCACGGACTGCCACATCCTTCACGTCGGATTCTACGGGATCGGGATCGGTGAAGCCTGCAGCACCATCCGTGTGACGGGCAACACCATCTCTGACATGGGTGCCGGGGGCGTGCTGATGGACGGCACAGACCCCTTGGGAGACCCGCGCCGTGTGACTGGCCACAGCGTAATCACCGACAATCACATCCACGGCGGGGGGCACGTCTTCCTCGCCGCGTGCGGCGTGACACTGGTCCATACCGAACAAAACGATGTGTCCCACAACCATATCCATGACATGACCTATTCCGGCATCTCCTGCGGCTGGATGTGGGGGCTGGCCGACAGCGTGTCGCGCCTGCACCGCATAGCCCACAATCACATCCACGACCTCGGCCGCCGCGGCGGCATGAGCGACATGGGAGGCATCTATCTGCTCGGGCCGCAGCCAGGCACCTTCGTGGACGGCAACTACATTCACGACATCACTTCCGCAGCCTACGGCGGCTGGGGTATCTATCCAGACGAGGGAAGCTCCATGCTGACGATCGAGAACAACGTGATACTGCGCACCGGCTCAGAATCGCTGCACGAGCACATGGGACGTCAGAACGTGATCCGCAACAATCTCTTTCTGCTGGGCGGTGAAGGTGGTGTACGCTTCTCGCGGTACTTGCGCAACCGCTGGATGTCTTTCCCGACCGAGGGCGGCGAGTTTATCCGCAACGTGGTGCTTACAGACAGCGCGCCAGTCGTGCGCGATATGCTGTGCTATCAGGACCGTAATCCCTACGCCTTCGACTGCAACCTCTATTGGGACCGCTCGAAGGGTTCCCCGTCTTTTGTGATGGTCAATCAAAAGGACACTCCGGCGAGCACTTCCCAAAGCGGTCGTAAAGGACTCGCTGGACGACGCAAACAGGGTATGGATATTCATTCCATCGCGGCCGATCCACGGCTGCGTAACATAGATGGAGCTGTCTTCACCATAGCCAGCAACTCCCCATTGCACAGTCTGGGCATTCTGCCGCTTGATCTGTCCAACGTCGGCCCACGACCTCCAGACAAGCGCCTGACTCAGCATAATCCGCACCCCTACCATAGACGCAAGACAAAGGAGCATCATGGCCACAATTGTTGAAACCGCCTCCTTGTCGGAATTCCCTTCAGCCGCGATCCGCGATCGCCTGACCGCATGGTGGGGACACGCCCCGCAGGATGCGCCATGCATCCTTGGTACCGTATGTGACGGGAAGCTGCCCGACACAGACGACCTCGAACGATTCTGGTCGGACGAGAAGTTCATCATCGAACGCAAGATGGCCGAGATCGAGAGCAGCACATTCTACGGCGAAGCCGTGCCCTATCACTATGTCGACCAAGGGGCCAGCGCCATGGCGGGTGTGCTGGGCTGTCCGATGTCCGTGGTGGACAAGGAAACCGTCTGGGCCGACCACTTTCTGGGCGAGGCCTCGGACATCCTGGATCTGCGCTTCGATCCCGAGGCTCCAATCTTCTCCCGCATCCGCCGTCTGACCGAAGCGTCTTGCGCACGCGCCAGAGGGCACCACATGGTGGCGCCATTCGCGCTCGAGGGGATGACCGATCTCATGGCCGCACTCTACGGGCTCGAGCCCTTCCTGATCGATTCGATGACCGAGCCGGAGCTCGTCGCAAAGTGCATGACGCACCTCAAGACCATTTGGATGGAGGCATGGGAAGCCATACATGCCTCGATCGACACGGGCAACCCTGGAGGCATCGGCTGGTGCGGCATATGGGCACCTGGCACGACCTTCCCGATACAGGAAGACGTGGCGTACAATATATCCCCAGATGCCTTCAGACAATTCTGTATCCCGCACATCCGCGACGAAGTGGCGGCAATGGAGTCGCCTTTCTTCCACCTCGACGGGGTGGGGATGATCCCGCATCTCGACGCTTTGCTGGA
>JAFGFR010000255.1 GCA_016930955.1 Victivallales bacterium
AAGCTGAGGCCCAAGCTGAGGCCCAAGCTGAGGCCCAAGCTGACCTCACTGAAGTCGAGAAGACCATCCTCTCTTCCTGTGCAAGTAGTCCAAAGGCAGGCGAGGAGCTTATCGCATCCGCAGGGTATTCAGTGCGAACGGGCAACTTCAAGACCGCTTTGACGAAACTACTGATCCGGGGACTTATCGAAATGACTGTCCCGGACAAACCAAGGAGCCCGAAACAACACTACCGGATCACGCGCTTAGGGCTGGAGGTTTTGAAGAAAGCGAAAAAGGAGAAATAGATGGCGAAGATCGAGGTCACCAAGACTGAGCTGGTCTGGCCCGGCAAGTACAACGAGGACGGCACCCGCAAAGAAGTGCCTCGGGTGAATTTGCCCTTCCAAGTCATTGAGACCGTCAACGAGAGCCGCGCCACACGCGAGGTGCAGAAGACAACAAGCCTCGGGCTTTTCAGTGTTTATGAGGGCAAGGAGGGCGACACCTTCGAGGCGGGCTGGCGCAACAAGCTTATCTGGGGTGACAACCTGCTCGTGATGGGTTCTCTCCTGGAGAAGTTCGCCGGGAAAATTGACCTCATCTACATCGACCCGCCATTTGCGACGGGCGCTGACTTTTCATTTACGGCGGAGGTCGGTGACAGCGGGATTGAGCTTGAGAAGGAACAATCGGTAATCGAGGAGAAGGCATACCGGGATACATGGGGAAGTGGTCTGCAGAGCTACTTGGAGATGTTGGCTGGGCGTTTGATCCTCGCGAAGGATTTGCTGTCACAGCAGGGCAGCATTTACGTCCACCTTGACCATAACGTGAGTCACTACGTGAAAATCTTGCTCGACGGGATCATGGGCCATGAAAATTATCGCAATGAGATAGTATGGCTACGTACAACAGGGCACAGTGACTCAAAGACTTACAGCCACATTCATGACACTATTCTTTTCTACACGAAATCAGAGGACTGGACCTGGAACAAACAATTCACCGAGTATTCGGAGGAGTATAAAGACGGTTTCTATCGCAATATTGACTCCGATGGCAGAAGATTCACCTCGAGTGATTTAACGGCAGCCGGAACACGTAACGGGCCTTCCGGAGAATCTTGGCGAGGAATCGATATTGCTGCGAGAGGGAAGCATTGGATTTATCCTGTCAGCAAACTCGATGAACTTGACAAAAATGGGGGCATCTACTGGCCGGAGAAGGCCGGTGGGATGCCTCGGCTGAAACGTTATCTTGACAGCATGCCCGGTGTGATCCTTCGAAGCATATGGAACGACATCAGTTCAGTGGGACCACACGCTAAAGAACGGACGGGATACAGCACTCAGAAGCCTGAGGCATTGCGGGAGCGAATTTTGAAGGCTTCGAGTTCAGCGGGCGGTCTCGTTCTTGATTTCTTTGTCGGTTCCGGAACTGCCTGTGTTGTTGCTGAAAAGCTCGGCCGTCGCTGGATCGGGTGCGACCTTGGCCGTTGGGGCATTCACGTCACCCGCAAGCGCCTGCTTGGCATTGAGAACTGCAAACCCTTCGAAGTCCTGAATCTCGGGAAGTACGAGCGGCAGTACTGGCAGGGAGTGACCTTCGGGGGCAAAGGGAAGAGCATCACAGAGCAGGCCCTTTATGAGTACCTGGCATTCATGCTGAAGCTTTATGGTGCGCAGCCTGTGTCGGGCCTTGTTCATCTGCATGGGAAAAAGGGGAAGGCCATGGTCCATATTGGCGCAGTGGATGCGCCGGTCACCATTGACGAGATCAACCTCGCCATTTCCGAGTGCCTGAAGCTGAAGCAGAGTGAGCTTCATGTGCTGGGCTGGGAATGGGAGATGGGCCTCAATGACCTGATGGTAGGAGAGGCGAAGAAGCAGGGGGTAAAGCTCCTGTTGCTACAGATCCCCAGGGAGGTCATGGAACAGCAGGCCGTGGACAAGGGGGACATCCAGTTCTTCGAGTTGGCGTACCTGGAAGTGGAAATCAAGAAGGGAAAGGGCCGGACCGCTGCAATTGCGCTCAAGGACTTTGTCATCCCGAATACGGAACTGATCCCTGAAGAGGTGCGCTCCAAGGTCAGGAAGTGGTCGGACTATATTGACTACTGGGCCGTGGATTGGGACTTCCGGAACGATACCTTTATGCAGGGCTGGGTGGCCTACCGTACCCGCAAGCAACGAAAGCTACCCCTCGCCTCGGACCAGCACACCTACGAGAAGCCGGGGAAGTACCGCGTTCTGGTCAAGGTAATTGATATTTTCGGAAACGACACCTCTCAGGCATTTGACGTGGAGGTGCGGTGATGAAGAAAAAAACTTCGGCACCGGCAGAAAAAGCCGTGACCTCCGGGAAGCTGCTCAGGGATCTTCGAACCATGATTGTGCAGGCCCGGCAGGATGTCGCCCGACAAGTGAATTCGCGCCTTGTCATACTTTATTGGAACATCGGGCAAAGGATTCGGCAGGATATTCTCAAGATGAAGCGGGCAGAGTATGGGAAGGAAATAGTCTCCGCAGTGGGTAGACAATTGTCAGAAGAGTATGGCGAGGGATTCACGGAAAAGAGCCTCCGGAGGATGATTCAGTTTGCTGGGGCTTTTCCTCAAGAGCAAATTGTCGCTACGCTGTCGCGACAATTGGGCTGGAGCCACTTCAAAGAGATCATCCCTCTGGCGGACCCTCTCAAGCGTGACTTCTACACCGAAATGTGCCGAGTTGAGCAATGGAATGTCCGAACACTTCGCAGAAAAATCAGCGGCATGCTCTTTGAGCGCACCGCACTCTCCAGAAAACCAAAGAAACTGATCGAAGAGGAGATCAAGGCCCTCAGAGAAGAGGATCGACTCACGCCCGACCTTGTTTTCAAGGACCCGTATTTTCTGGAATTCCTCGGCCTGAAAGACCGGTACCTGGAGAAGGATATTGAGGATGCCATCATGCGGGAGATGGAAAACTTCATTCTGGAACTTGGAGTCGGGTTCTCGTTCATAGCCCGCCAGAAACGGATATCTGTCGATGATGTAGATTACTACCTCGATCTTTTGTTCTACCATCGCCGCCTGCAAAGACTTGTGGCTATTGAGCTGAAACTCGACAAGTTCAAGGCCGAGCACAAAGGCCAGATGGAACTCTATCTCCGGTGGCTGGATCGATATGAGCGACAGCCCGGCGAAGAGACACCCATCGGGCTGATCCTATGCGCAGGGAAATCGGATCACCACATTGAACTGCTCGAACTGGACAAGGGCGGCATCCGTGTTGCCGCCTACCTGACCGAACTCCCACCCAGGGACCTGCTGGAGAAGAAACTGCTGGAAGCGATCAAAGCCGCACGGTCCAGGATGGATGCGAAGGCATTGAATATGCCTCAGGGAGGCTGCCGACATGCCAAAGAGCGTCATCGCCTATGACAAGGACCTGCCCGAGATCCCCGGTCGCAGGCCATGGGAGAAACCGACCTCCTTCCTGGTGAAGGACGACGCGGTCCCGACCGGCTGGCGGGAGGACACCTCGGGTCGCCGCCCGACTCGCCTGCTCCTGGTGCCGAAGATCAGAGCCGCCGTGGATGCCTGGCGCGACAAGGGCTATCCCGGCGCGTCGGAAATCACCCGCCGTCTTTTCTCGTACTGGTTCGAGGAAGACCACAAAGTAGCGGGTTTTTCGGTTCCCTTCAGGTACTATTTTTGCCAGCGTGAGGCGATGGAGACACTGGTCTGGCTCGTCGAGATCTACGGTAAGCCTGACGCGAAGGACCTCATCCAGTCCCATGCCGAGGTCTACAGGAAGGACCTCTTTGCGGACAACATCGTGTTCCAGACCACCATGGACGGGCGACGGCAGATTCGCCGCTATGTCCCGGAACTGGACGGTGACGGGGTGCAGGACCTGTCGCCGGAGGATCTCCGCCGCTTCGGCTTCAAGATGGCCACCGGCTCGGGCAAGACCTGGGTGATGGCCATGGCGGTGGTCTGGTCGTACTTTCACAAGAAACGGCTGCCCGGGTCCGAGCTTTCGACCAACTTCCTGATCGTAGCGCCGAACGTCATCGTCTACCAGCGGCTGGAAA
>JAFGFR010000256.1 GCA_016930955.1 Victivallales bacterium
ATCGAGCACAAGCACGGCATCCACGGCGTGCCGACAGCCGAGCTGCAGTACAACAACGTCCCGGCGCAGCTTTGCGGACTTCGCAAGCGTGGACTGACAAAATATGTCATGTCGCTGATGAACGGCGCGAGGGTTGCGATTGCAGGGCAGGCTCTTGGCATAGCCGAGGCGGCCTACCGCGACGCGCGCAAGTACGCATCCGAACGCGAGCAGTTCAAACAGTCAATAGACAAGTTCCCGGCAATCTTCGACATGCTCGCAAGGATGAAGGTCAAGATCGTGGCGGCGAGAACACTGCTCTACGAGACGACCAAGGTCTGCGACCTCAAGCACGGATACACGCACAGGATGGAGGCGATGGATCCCGCCGCCGTGCCGGAGACACTCAGGGAGAACCAGAAAAACTCCACGAAGCTCGCCGGCATTCTGACCCCCATGGCCAAGGCCATGTGCACCGAGATCGCCAACCAGGTCGCCTATGACGGTGTCCAGATACATGGCGGCACGGGATACATGCACGACTTCAATGCCGAGAGGTACGCGAGGGATGCAAGAATCACCAACATCTACGAGGGCACTACCCAGCTTCAGATTGTCGCCGCGATAGGCGGAGTGGTCCAGAGGGTGCTTGATCCATTGATGGACAAGCTTGCCGATCTGCCCTACGAGGGCTCTCTCGAAAGGATGAACAACAAGCTCGATGGCATGCGCTCGAAACTCAAACAGGCTGTCAAGTTCGTCAACGAAAAAAAAGACTCCGCATACCAGTCACTCATGGCAAGACCGCTTGTCGAGATGGAGACCATGGTCTTCGTCGGCCTGCTGATGCTCAGGGACGCGCTCAAGGAGCATGGCCGAGAGCCGATGGCACTCAAGTACATACTCGATTCCGAACCCGAGTTCGAGTCGAGGTTCTCTCAAGTAATGAGCAACGACTACACCACGATTGACAGACATGGTGAAATCATTGACTACTGAGCCGGTCCTGAGACTCCGCGTGGGCCACGTTGGGAGCACAGACGCGGCGGCGAAATGTCCGGCGCATACCCGCAGACCTCTCATTCTCAGGTGTGTTTGCCTCGTGTTTGCAGCGTTTTCGGTCTCGGTCCTGATCTCCGCCCTTTCCGCTTGCCGGACAACTCCCGTCCAGCCCGACAATAGTCCTGTCGACGTTAGGATAGAGACATCAAAAGGGGTGATCGTCATCAGATTGTATCCTGAAAGTGCACCCCTGACAGTAAAGAACTTCCTCGGCTACGTTGACCGTGGGGCCTACGACAACACCATCTTCCACAGGGTCATGGACGGCTTTATGGTCCAAGGCGGCGGGTTCGACACTGAATTCAAGATGCGCCCGATGGATGCGCCGGTGCCCAACGAGGCTGCGAACAACTTGAAGAACACCCGGGGAACCGTGGCGATGGCAAGAACTCAAGACCCGCACAGCGCCACACAGCAGTTCTTCATAAATCTGGTTGACAACCCCTTCCTCGACCATCGCAACACCAGCCGGCAAGGCTTCGGCTACTGCGTGTTCGGCGAGGTGATCGAGGGCATGGATGTCGTGGATGCCATCGGCAAAGTGACTGTCGGCAACTTCCAGGGACACCAGAACGTCCCAGTGGAAAACGTCGTCATGCTCAAGATAACACGTTAGTGCTGAACTTTTCGGACGATTTTTTCAAGTTCGCCGAAAGAGGAGACCGAGAAGTCCGCCAAGTCGCCGAAAAACTTTGCACCGGGGTTGTGAAAGAAACAGGTGCCTGTCCCGGCGGCTTTGCCAGACTCAATGTCGTGTATGTAGTCGCCGACCATCAGGACATCATTGGGAGCAAGCTTCCATATTCCGAGTATCTCCTGCACGGGCAGCGGGGAAGGCTTGACATGGGGATGCTCCCTTGTCAGCACCGCGTCAAACTCTATGCCTATCAGCCCTACAAACGCCTCCACCCCACTAATGGTGTTCCTTGTCAGAATCCCGAGTTTCACTCCAGACTCACGAAAGCGTACGAGCGCATCCCGGCACCCGGGCTGCAGCATGTTGCTGCTGATCACCTCCTTCTCGTAGCTCTCGATCAAATCCCAGGCTTCTTTCCTCTTGGCATCTGGCCACGAGTCTATCTCCTCGAGCATGTCCTTTTCCCCGCTCAGCCCGAGCTCGATCCTTATCTTCTCAAAATCAATAAGCGGGACGGTGAGTGTCCCGTCCATGTCGAAGATTATTCCTTTGTACCTCAATGACTGAAGCCCTGACATCATCGAGCCGATATTGGCCCATTCATAAAACCATACTCCTGACCGCACTTGCCTGACACTCTAGCGCCTCATCGTTCTACTGCAAGCAAATCCCGCAAAAAAAAAAGCGCCTGCACTCCCAACGCGGTTCACGCGGAGTTTTGAAACTGGAAAAAATCTTCCGATGGGCACTAAAGCCGACATATTTTCGTTGTTGCGTTAGAAAAACACGATATTCCAGCTATATTGAAATAGTAGAGCCAGTTTCAAAACTCCGCGTGAACCGCGTTGGGCGGAAAGCTCTTTTGGCGCGAATGCCACGCCGGAGCGGTCGGGACAGACCATACAGGTATGCCCGCTCCCGCATCGGCATGGCCTCGCATCCAAAATAGCAGGCCGCGCGGCCACGGGTAGTTTTGAAATCGGCTCAGAAGATGATTGTTCGTGTTCAACACATGGGATGCCGAAGAATACATTTAAGGGAAATAAAATGAGACAAAAACTTTTGCTTCTTGCCGCTGTGGTTTTCGGGCTTCTTGCGTTTTTCCTGAACTACAGCCATCTACAGCAGGAAAGGGATAAGCTCAGGGCACGCACGCATATCGTGAGGCTTATCAAGATGAGGACGACCAAACTTGAGGGCGAAACAATCGAGATAGCCGACATCGAGCCCTTTGATGTCGAGCGCTTCAGAACACATACAAGTGACGAGATACCTTGGAACAGCAGGACTCGTGACGCGATCAAGCACACTCTGGACCAGGGGATCGAGAAAGGTGCGGTGCTACGGTACTCTGACCTTCGTCCGGAAAAGATAAGAGGCAGGGACGGGCTTGCGGGAATCGTCAATGTCGGCGAGCGCGCAATATCAATCGCGGTAGACTCCACCTCATCAGTGACCTCGCTGGTCAAACCCGGCGACAGAGTGGACATCATCGGGACTTTCCGCTTCCCGGAAATGAAGGGCGACAAGTCCATGGATGTCATAACACTGACTCTCCTCCAAAATGTTGATGTGCTGGCGACTGGTCGAGACATGGCGGTGGCAAAAAAGGCCGTCGGCCCACATCAGCAGCGAGGCGGGGGATACAGCACCGTCACTCTGGCACTCACCCCAAAAGAGGTCGAGATGATCATATTCGCATCCCAGAAGGGCAGGCTTGTGCTGAGCCTCAGGTCCTATCAGGAGACAGGTTTCGAGAAGGATCTCCAGAGTGTCAACTTCAGGTACCTTGAGGAGAAAATCCCGCATTACAACCTTGAGCGGGAGAAGAAGCAAAGGATGATAAAGTATTAGTCGAAGGGCCAGAGGAGAAAGCATGTACGAGATACAGATAAAGATCCCCGGCCAGCCGGACTCTACCGGGAAGCTTGTACCGGGCGTATATCGTTTGGGCAGCAGCCCTGCCTCGCACATCCAGATACAGCGGGATACCGTGTCCTCCAGGCATGCACAGTTCATAGTCGGGGAGAGCTCGCTCAAGGTCGCCGACATGGGAAGCAGCAACGGGACAATCCTTGACGGCCGGAAGGTCGGCGAGGAACCCGAGGACGCATCGCCAGGCTCGGTGATCCAAATAGGAGATGTCGTCATCGAGCTAAAGGGCCCTGCTGCTACACCCCCCCCCCGGAAAGATGATCAACAGCCACCGCCGGCGCCAAAGCCTCTCTCCAACCCGGCAAAAAGAATGGAGCTTACATCCAAACTTGAGAAGGCAGTCGAGCAGGCAAAGACCATGGAGAAGTCCGCAGCCGCCAAAGGCAATGAGTTCAAGCCCCCTGTGCTGAAAATATCCGGAATTTCCGCGGAGGCAAGGCCTCTCGTGCAGGAGATCAAGAAACGTGCGCATTTGGAGCTCATAAACAGGCTCAATCTCAAGCGCATGGCAATTTCCGGCACTTCCGAGCTGGAGCTTGCCGACAAGGCAAGGGCCACCATACATGTCATACTGTCCGAGCTCTCGATACCCTTGCCCCCGGGAGTGAACATATCCACAATCGAGCAGGAGCTGGTGCACGAGGCAATAGGCCTTGGCCCCCTGGAGGACCTCATCTGCATGGACGACATCACCGAGATCATGGTCAACGGGCCGAATCATGTCTATGTCGAGAAGGACGGTGTACTGCTTCGCACGGACACCGCCTTCGCCGACGACAACCAGGTCGAGGCGGCGATCGAGCGGATCGTCTCCCCTCTGGGCAGAAGGATTGATGAAAGCTCCCCCATGGTGGATGCAAGGCTTAGCGACGGGTCGCGCGTGAATGCCGTGATCCCGCCTCTCTCTCTCGTCGGCCCTTCAATAACAATAAGGAAGTTCTCCAAGACACCATTCAAGGTCCAGGACCTGGTATCCTTCGGGACTCTCTCCGAGAACATGGTCAAATTTCTGGATGTCTGCGTGAAGATACGCAAGAACATAATCATATCAGGCGGCACCGGGTCAGGCAAGACCACCCTGTTGAATGTCGTAAGCTCTTTCCTGCCGCATTCCGAAAGGATTATCACCATCGAGGATGCCGCCGAGCTTCAGCTGGGCCAGCAGCATATCGTCAGACTGGAGGCCAGACCGCCCAATATCGAGGGCAAGGGCGAGGTGTCGATCAGGGACCTCGTCAGGAACTCACTGCGCATGAGGCCAGACAGGATAGTCGTCGGCGAGTGCCGCAGCGGGGAGGCTCTGGACATGCTCCAGGCCATGAACACAGGCCACGACGGCTCTCTGACAACTGTCCACGCGAACTCACCGAGGGACGCTCTCGCCCGGCTGGAGACGCTCGTCATGATGGCTGGCTTTGACCTCCCGCTCCGCGCGATCAGAGAGCAGATAGCCTCCGCTATCACGATAGTCGTACAGGTTGACCGCCATAAGGACGGGAGCCGCAAAATCAGCAATATCAGCGAGGTGACCAAGATGGAGGGTGACATCATCACCATGCAGGACATCTTCATGTTCAACCACGAGGGCTGGACACCCGAGGGGAAGATCAAGGGCAAGCATGTGGCCTGCGGCAACATCCCGACATTCATGGAGGAGATAAACCGCGCCGGGATGGACCTTGACATAGCAATATTCCGCGACGAGCGTGAGGGAGGAGGATACCTATGATGGAAGGTGATGTACTCATCGCCCTGGCAAGCATCTGCTCGGGGGTCTCTATATTGCTCGTCACCCTTGTCGTCGTGGAATTCTTCAGCTATACCTCCAAAACCTACAAGGAGAGGTACATCAAGGAGGCGGCGGTGGAGCTTGACGATGTCCTTCTCCAGATGCCAGCAGGCAGGATATTCGACCTCAGCTGCGCCTTGAGCTGCCTGGCGGCATTCATCGGGGTATCCGCGATTGTCATATTCTCGCCCGCATGGTCCTTATCGAGAGCTGTGTTCGTGGCATTGATCCTCGCCGGCGGCGCATTCCCGCTGCCAAGGCTGTACCTCAGGCACAAAAAGAAAATCCGGCTGATTCTCTTCAATGAGCAGCTCGAGGATGCCCTGACATCAATGAGCAGCGCACTCAGGTCCGGATTCAGCATTAACCAGGCGATCGAGGTGGTCGCACAGGAGAACCGCAGGCCCATATCAGTCGAGTTCAGGCTTTTGATGCAGGAGATTCGCCTTGGTGTCCCAGTGGACGAAGCCCTGCAGAAAATGGTGAACCGACTCGGGAGCGATGATTTTGAACTTGTGGCAACCGCGATCATCACTGCCAGGCAGACCGGCGGCGAGCTCACCGCCATATTCCAGAGGCTGGCAGGTGTGATACGCGAGAGGACAAGGATCCAGGGCAGGCTCCGCTCGATGACCGCGCAGGGAAGACTCCAGGCATACGTCGTAGGAGCAATGCCATTTATCCTCATGCTCGCCATGAACTATGTGGCGCCGCAAATGATGAGCGTCTTCTTCAACAGCATCGTGGGCATCCTGATAATGGTCGGTGTGTGCATGCTCGTGCTGATCGGGTTTCTGGTGATCAGAAAAATAACAACCATAGACATCTGAACGAGGAGGATATGAAATGCAAGGGTTGCTAGACATCATCCCGCCGTCCTGCCTGGCCATTTCCGTGTCATGCGCATTCCTTTATATCGTGGATGCCCTTCAAAAAGTCCAGATCGACAAGACATCCTCCGACGAGATCGAGACCGGCACAATACCCGTCCTTTTCAAAATCTTCATGCCCTTCACCCCGAACGCAATGCCAATAGCCCGGGGCGAGTCCTTCGCTGAATACAGGAAAGAAGCAGCAAAACAGCTTCTGATGGCCGGCTATGACGGCACTGTGCTCGACTCGCACAGATTTCTGGCGCTGAGAATACTATTCACTTTCACTGGGATAATATGCGGCGCGGGATTCATATTCGCCGGCAAGCCGATATATGGGCTGCTGCTGCTGTTCGTGTTGTACATCTATCCGCAGACATGGCTGAGAAAGACTATCGCCAAGAGACATCTCTCGATACAGAAGGCCCTGCCCAACGTGCTGGATTTGCTGACTCTCTCCGTCGAGGCGGGAAAAGATTTCCTGACTTCCCTAAGAGACATCCTGTCAAGAAGAAAAAGGGATCCACTCGGCGAGGAGCTGGAACGCACATTCAGGGAGATCCAGCTCGGCAAAAAACGCGCCGAGGCACTCAAGGATCTCGTCAGAAGGGTGCAGCAGTCCGACCTGACCTCAGTCATAAACGCCATCATCCAGGCCGACGAGCTCGGGGTAAGTATCGCACAACTGCTTAAAATCCAGGGCGACCAGCTCAGGATAAAGCGATTCCAGAGAGCCGAGAAAATGGCCAATGAGGCACCGGTGAAGATGCTCTTCCCTGTCGCCGTCTTCATCTTCCCGTCTGTGCTGATCATAATGGGCGCCCCGCTGGCCATGCAAGCCATGAAGGCAATCTTCAAATGATAACAAACCTGACGAAAGAGGTGTATATCGCCAGAAACCCGTTTTACGCGACAACATTGTTTTCAAGGCTGCGCGGCATGATCCTGAGGGACTTCGAAGGCTTTGACGCCATGGTCTTCAACAACTGCAGCGCCGTGCACACCATGTTTATGACTGTTAAGATTGATGTTTTATTCGTTGATATAGAGAACAGCGTTTGCGGTTTTCGCGAACATCTTGTACCTTGGGTACCTGCGGCATGCTGCAGATCGGCGGTATGCGTGATTGAACTGCCGGCCGGCACGATCGAGAGGACCGGGACTGGGGAGGGCGACTTGCTCGACCTCAATGCCGAGCTGGGAATCGAGGGCAAGAAGAGAAGGAAGGAGATGCTGAGACCCGCCGGCATAGCGGTTCCGATGGAGTCAGGCCTGAACAGATGAAGATTTTTTTCACAGACGGACATAAGGCGGGCACTGAAAAGGAACTCGCCCCACCAGGGATCAGCATCGGGAGAGAACTGGACAACGACATCGTCCTCGAACAGGAGGGGGCATCGCGATACCATGCCAAGATTGATTGGGTGGACGACGCATGGTTTTTGAAGGATCTCGGCAGCACCAACGGGACAAGGCTCAACGGGTCGAAAATTACTCCAAACGAGCCTGTGAGGCTCAATCAGGGAGACAAGATCAGGATCGGACAGCAGACGATGCTCTTCGCGGAGAATCCCGTGCTGGACGAACAGGAATCCATGCCGCCGCTTATCAAGCTCCCCGATCCTGCGGTGCTAAATGACTCTCACTCCGTGCCAACCTTGACCGAGTCGGAAACGGAGCAGGGGAAAACGGCCACGCCACCTCAGCAGGAAACCCAGCCCAAAGATGACGTGGGCATAGCAGGATCAGGAGCCTTCCTGGATTTCTTCACAAATAAGGAGACCTCAAGCGACCATCCCACCGCCACCGCCACCGAGATGGACTTCTTCAAAAAGACGGACGACACAAAAGCTCCATCACAGCCGAGGAAACACGCCGGAGTGCTCTTCTATGTAGCAGTTATAGGTGTGGCTGTCATCCTCATCGCGGGCTTCCTTCTCTTCGAGAAGATCAAGGCCGAGGGCAAACCGCCGCCACAGGCGGTGAAAAAAGTCAGAACGGGTGCATCGCTGCTGATAAAATACGAGAAACAGGTCACGACTTCATCCCCCAAGCAGAACATCTTCAGATACGTCCTTGAGATCGTTGGCGACACCGCCACCATCACCCGGGACGACTTGCAGGCAGGACTTAAAGACCAACCATCGAGAAAGGTTCCCGAGGAAAGGCTAAACGATCTCGAGGAAAAGCTCCAGGAGACTGACTTCATGTCTTTGGAGCAAAGTCAGTCCGGCCTGCCCAGAGGCGGCGAGGACAGGAGAATCAAGCTCTCAATCGCATACGGCAAGGAGTTCAATTCGATTCTCGTGCACAACACCTCGCCGCCGCGGGCATTCGACGAGGCCGTCAGGATAATCGAGGATTTCTGTGAGAACGTATTGAACGTCAGAGCTTTGTCGCTCACGCCCGAAGAGCTGCGCGCCGACGGCATGAATGCCTACCGGAAAGGCAAGCAGCTTTTCGAGAATCACCTTGCCCAGCACGATAATCTGTACAGGGCGGAGAAGCTGCTCAATGTCGCTGTCGAGAACCTCGGCTCCTTCCAGCCCGAACCTCCAGAATACGCAGAGGCATACAGGATGAGAACCGAGGCGCTGAGGATACTGGAAGAACAGATCCGGGCCCACGACAGAAATGCAAACAACTACAGACGTCTGAAGCAATATTCCGATGCCATTGAGGAATACAAGCTAATCATGCAGAAGACCGAGCCGGGATCGAAGAACCATGCCTACGCGAGAGAAAGAGTCATACAGCTCGAGGCTGTCATCAGAGCAACCAGGAAAAGGAAGTAATCCAACCATGCATGTTAAGACTATGAAGCCAATTTCGGGATCTGCCACGGCCTCGCATACGAAATGGCAGGCCGCCCGGCCACGGATAGTTTTGAAATTGGCCATCCAGACAGCCAGATATATCATCCTCGCAGCCATGCCCCTCATCATGCTCCAGGGTGCCGGCTGCAAAAAGGAGCCTCCCAAGCCGTCATTGGTCAAAGTCTCCCTCAGGAGCCAGCCTGAAGGGGTGGATGTCAAAGTCATCAGCCACAGGAACCAGAATTTCGGTGCGACTCCGAGGACTCGCGAGATGCCGCCGGGAGTCTATGTGCTCGAATTCTCGAAGCCGGGATATGAGACCACATGGAAAAAGATCTCCTGCATG
>JAFGFR010000024.1 GCA_016930955.1 Victivallales bacterium
GTGGCCAGTGTTGACTGGTTGTGTGCCCTTGATTCT
This sequence comes from Victivallales bacterium, assembly GCA_016930955.1. Taxonomy (GTDB): domain Bacteria; phylum Verrucomicrobiota; class Lentisphaeria; order Victivallales; family JAADHT01; genus JAFGFR01. The sequence goes on from JAFGFR010000024.1 coordinate 37, forward strand.
GAATCTTCGGTATTTGGTCTTGTCGGGTCTTCCTTTGATGAAGCATACCATTGCTGCGACTGCGAGCGATCCGGAGATGTTGGACACGTCGAAGCATTCGATCCTGCGGGGCGGTGCTGGCAAATCGAGCACATGTTGGAGAGATCTCAGTGCCAGATCCGGGTCTTGCGGACCTGCAGTCGACGGATGCATGAAAGAGCGGTTCCTCTTGCCGAAAATCTCGGTGACATTGTCGATCATGTCCCTGTATTCGGCTGCCTTCTCGAAGTTTTTGTCCTTGACGCATGAAAGCATAAGCTCGGACATCTGCCCGACGGCTTCGGATATGTCGCCGTTGAGGATTTCGAGCAGATGTTCGACGCGTTTGCGGTATTCCTCCTGTGGGATTTTCCCGGTGCATGGCTCGCAGCAGTCCTTGACGATCCTGGCCAGGCAGTGTTTTCTGTCCTTGGGAGTGGGGATGCGCGGTGTGCAGACTCTCAGACGGAATTTCCTGAGCAGGAACTCGACCGTCTTACGCAGAGCCGTGCCTTGCGGGAAAGGGCCGAAGTAGGTCGCCCCGTCGTTCTTCCTTACTCTGGCGAGCCTTAGGGTGGGGAAGGGGTCCTCGGTGTTGATCCTGGCCATCATGAAGCGTTTGTCGTCACGCATTAGCGAGTTGTATTTTGGAGCGTATTCCTTGATGAGGTTGGACTCGAGGATGAGCGACTCGGGCTCGTTTTTGACGCAGACGAATTCGAGGGAGTGTATTGAGTTCAGGAGAGATCTGATTTTCGGGTCGGCGGTTTTGGTCCTTGATGGCTGGAAGTATGACGACAGTCGTTTTCTCAGATTCGCGGCCTTCCCGATGTAGATGATCTTCCCGAAGCGGTCTCTGAAAATGTATACGCCGGGTTTGGGCGGGATGCAACCCGGGTAGAAGTCGTCGCGTTGTATTGTTGTTCCTGATTGCTGGTATACGACTGTCTTTTTCATTTGCAGAATGGTTTGATGTTTTTATTTTGTCTGGCACTGTGTCTTGTGGTGCAAGCGAGGTTAGGGTTTTGAATCCGTGTCCTGTCTGATGAATCTTTCGTAGATTATTCTCCATCGCAGTCGGGATCTGGCCCTCTTGCCGAGCCATTCCCTTAGAGCCGGCATGTCCCGGGAGAAGGCGGCGATGGTGTAAATCTCGTCCCGTGTGCATCTGAACAGGATTGCGTCTGGCCGTGACAGTCCCGCTTTCGCGAGGTTTTTCCGGGCTTTGGAGATGGTGTTCCTTGATTTTTGGTTGCGGGCAAGCAGGAATGCTGGATAGAGGGCCGCGAGTATCCAGAAGGGGAATATTGGCAGCTTGTCGATGTTGAATATGAACTGTGTGGTTTGTGCTGCGAGTAGTATGAGGAATGGGGTCAGGAACAATGTTGCGTCGCGAGAGGACTGGAAGCAGTTGCCCAGGTATCTTCGCAGTCGGCTGGGTGACAGAGCGTAGGCGAAATGCTCCTCGAATGCCCTGTCGTTTATCGGGATTCTGGCGATATGGCATATCTCGTGTGAGAGCAGCTCGTCCCTGCGGTACAGGAGCCATCTGCGTTTTTTTGCGAAATTCGCACGGATGAGGAAGATGGAGAGCGCGTTTTCCGGGAACGAGATGGCGCATCCGCCCCATAGGAGTCCGAGGCTTTGTGATGTGAAGAACCCTGGTATCCACTGTATCTGGAAATGGTATCGGGTCCTGTTGATCTCGGCGGCCTCCATTATGATGTTGTCCGGGATTTTTGATTTGCTGGAGACAGTGATGGAATCAAACAGGGGGATTTTTTCTTTGTCCTGCAGTTCTTTCTCGAACTCAATGATATTGGAGAGCAGCTTCCGGTGTCTTTTTTTGAATGACACGATATTGTCGTCGGGAGCAGCGATGATGCCGTTGGCATCCAGCAGCGCGAGCGTGTCGAGGTCGTTCCTTTTCACGCCTGATATTATATCAAGTAGTTCTTCGGCCTTCATGTCGGTGTCAATATGTGCCTCTGAGATGTTTGATTCTTATTGAGTTGAGGATTTTGTCTGGAGTGATTGTGGTTGAATGGTTGTCGGGGGAGAAGTTTACGACCTTGATCTCGTGTGGGATGAGCGTGAAGCTGTTGTCGCTGAAGGCTCCCTGTATGCCCTCGCATTGCAACGTCACATAGAATGCCGGCCGGTCGGTCTCGAGAAGTATCTCCCATCGTTCGCCGGTATTCATGACTTTGGCGCTGATGTCCGGAGGCATCAGGTCGCAGCTCTTGAAAGGCAAAAAAAAGTGCGTGTTGGAGTGCAGGAAGGTCTTTTCCGGGCTTCTTGCCTCAATGTCTATCTGCAGGAAGAGGTTCTGGAAGGAGGGATTTTCGGTGTTGATGACGAAGTCGAGCAGTTTTGATTTTGCCTGGGGCTCGATGGATACGAACTTCTCCCACTGCCTGTAGGTGTTGCCGTTGAAGTCCATCATTCTGATGTTTGCCTTGACCGAGCATGTCTGTGTTATGTCCGAGAGGCACCACACCTGCAGGACATCGAGGTCGCTGGGCGCTGACGAGCCCTGGAGCTTGAGGCTGGTTTTCCTTTGGAGTGCCAGGCCGATGACTGGGGCGTAGAATCTTCTGGCATGGTGGTGCAGCTGTTTCCATTGACCTCCATACTCGATGCTTGACCATGAGGACACTGGCCAGTTGTCGTTTAGCTGCCAGTACAGAGTCCCCATGCATCTGGGCTGGAGGTGTCTCCAGTATTCGACGGCGGTCTTGATCGCCAGGGCCTGCTGTAGCTGGCTGAGGTAGAGCTGGTCCTCGAATGATGATGGCATCCTGAAATGGCGCAGGAATGAGGTAATTATCCTGTCGTTACCGCCGGGGTTGCGCTGGTGGAACTCCATTGCGGGGCTGGTCACATTGAGCTGCGCCCCGGGGATGTATTCTCTGACTGTCTGGATGGACGGGAATGACTGGAAGCCGAATTCGGAGCAAAATCTGGGCGACACGGAGTAGAATGCGCTGAAGGGTCTGTTGCCGTGCCATACGTCCCAGAAGTGCATGTCCCCGCTTTGGTCATTTCTCCAGTTGTCCGAGGAGAAGTCTCCCGGCCCCCCACATGGGGAGCTGGGCCAGAACACTCGGGTCGGGTCGCCTTGGAGTATGCTGTCCCTCAGGGCATTGTTCAACCTCACATAAGCGGCATGATAGAACTCTCGGTTGTCTCTGCTCTGCTGGTACCAGTTCAAGGCTCCGAGAACCTCGTTGTCGCCGCACCAGAGGACGATTGAGGGGTGGTCTCTCAGCCGTTTGGCTTGGAAGACCGCCTCCTGTGCGGCATCGTCTATGAAGGAGTCGTGCGAAGGGTATAGGGAGCACGAGAACATGAGGTCCTGCCAGACGAGGATGCCTTTTTTGTCGCACAGCCGGTAGAAGATGTCCTTTTCGTATTGCCCCCCGCCCCAGACTCTGAGCATGTTCATATTGGCGTCGATGGAGCTTTGGATGAGGTGTTCGTAAGTTTCCGGGATGTGTCTCTGAGGCAGGGCATCTGCCGGTATCCAGTTTGCGCCCTTGCAGAAGATGTCGGTGTCGTTGATTCTGAAGACAAGCCCCTTGCCGTCACCTTGGTGCATGGGTTCATTGATGACCTCGAGTTTTCTGATTCCGATATTTTTTTTGACGGTCTGCCCGGCTGCGGAGACTTCCAGATCGTAGAGATACTGCCCCCCGTAGCCTGCGGGCCACCAAAGCCGGGGGGCGTCCAGAAGGATGCGCCTGTGGATCTTGTTCAGTCCCTTTTTCAGCGCTGCAGAGTAGTTATGCGTCGAGCCGTCGAGGGAGATTGAGAAGTCGGCGGGGGTGTCGTCGAATGCGAGTATCTCGGCGGTCACGCCCAATGAGCATGAACCGTCGTCATTGTGTATCTGGTCGGTATACACGTGCTCGATTCTTGCGGAATTCGCGGCCAGGATGAAAGGGGTCTCATAGATTCCCGACACCGGGAGGCAGATGCCCCAGTCCCATCCGGCGTGGCATTGCACCTTGCGTATGAGGTTCATATAGGGGATTTTATTGTTTGTGGTGTATGGGACGAAGTAGGGCTGTTTTTCTGCGGCCTGTATAGCCTTGGCCACCGGGGAGGATATTTCTATTCTCAACTGGTTTTCCCCCGGCTGAAGCAGATGTTTGATTTCGAGGCGGTATTTCCTGAACATATTTGACGTTTCGCCGGCGAGGGAGTTGTTTATGAGGATTTTGGCGAATGTGTCCACGGACATCAGGCAGAGGGATACCGAGTCGGAGTCGAAGACGTGCTCTGGGATGTCGAAGGAAGTGGAGTATTCCCAGTCTTTTTCAGCGACCCACTGTACCTCGAGCTCGTTCATGTTGAAGTTGGGGTCAGAAATTGCCCCGGCATCGAGGAGTGCGGAATAGACATCTCCCGGGATTTGCGCCGGGTAATGCCTGTCGGAGCCTTTTTGCCGCAGCCGCCACTTGCCTTGAAGCGGGATGGTGTGTGAGAGTGGTTTCCCTTTTTCCCGACAAGGAGTGTCGGTCTTGTCAGACAGTCTGATGTCTGGCATGTGGAACTGCTCCTGCCGGATCTTAAATGGCTCCAGGTTGAAAGTCTCCGCCTTTTTCCTGCCCTTGTCGAGAGTGAGCAGGGTCGCATATGATATCAACACCAGTGCCAGAAGCGGTAGCAGGTACTTAAGGCTTTTGCCGTCATGTTTCCAAGTCTGATACATGACATGAATCTACACGCGCAAGCAAAATCTTCAAGATCGTGAGCGTACAACCTTGGTCTGTTTCGGATAACGAGAGCAGCGACGATAGCGGTTGACGATTCGAATTTACTCGTAATACGGAGCCAGTTTCAAAACTCCGCGTGAACCGCGTTGGGAGCGCAGGCGCGGCA
>JAFGFR010000257.1 GCA_016930955.1 Victivallales bacterium
CGGTGCGGCGAAATGGCTGGTGCATACCTTAAGCTGTCTGTGCCCGCCACTTCGCCGTGGCGCATGCAGCTCCTCCGACCCAACCCTCTGGGCGGCAAGTTCTTTTGGCGCGAATGCCATGCCGGAGCGGTCGGGACAGGCCAAGCAGGTATGCCCGCTTTCGCATCGGTGTGGCCTCGCATCCCAAATGGCAGGCCGCGCGGCCACGGGGAATTTTGAAATTGGCTCCATATGCAATCAGGTCCCGGCTTTAAGACGTAAACTTTTCCGCCGTGGAGAGCCTTTCTTGGAAATCGCCTTTGCTGAATGCGGATTTCCAGCGTTTCATGACGATCCATCCTCCGAATTGCACGAGGTTATTGCGCCACCCCCTGCGCCATTTGTGCCATCCGTAGGGGAGGTTCCACAAAGAGAACACCAGGGAGGGGAATATCATTAAGTCAAGGCCCACGAAAAACATTGAGCGGAAACGGTAGAACCTGCTCATCAGTGTCTTGACAGCATGATGCATCTGGTCGGGTGTCATCGGCTTGTCGGGGACGAAAAGCGGGAAATTGCCGTCGTAATACTCCCATCCTATGTATTTCCTGTCGAAAATCCTTCCCTCTTTGTGCAGGCGTTGTGTCAGCTCTGTGCCTGGCAGGGGGACTGGAAGGAGTATCTGAATCGTGTCGAGCTTCGACCTCCTTATGAACGACAAGAAATGCCCGATACGTTTTTCGAACGGGATTCTCAGCACAGTTCTGGTGTCGGTAGGATAGCCGAATATAAACATCCCGTGCACAAGGAAGCCGGCCTTATGGTATAGGCGGGCTAGTTCTATCATGTCTTCCGGCTTGGTCTTTTTGTTCATCGCCTCGAGTTCCTCCGGTATCGGCGACTCGAACCCGATGCACACGGTGTTGACGCGCGCCTTCCTCATGGCATCGAGAAGCTCTGAGTCTCTTGCCCTGTCCAGCCTGATCTGAACTGTGATATCGAACTTGCTGCCGGTAGCCTTCTGGTAGTCTGCAAGCATTCTGCACAGTCTGAGGGTCTCCGTCCTGAAGTGGCCGAAAAGATCGTCAACGATAAAAAATTTTCTGCCGTTGTGTTTTTCCAGTACGGATGCGAACTGCCTGAGCACCCTCTGGACAGATGCAGGGCGGGGTTTTCCCTTCACAGTGCAAAACTCGCAGTCCATTCCGCATCCGCGGATCCATCCGACGGGGAAAATCCTTATGTCGGCATATCTAACAAGGTCGAACCTGGGAAGCGGGAATTTGTCGAAGTCTTTTATCTGTGTCCGTTTCGTGGTCTCGATGACCTTCCCTTTTGAAAGATAGGCTATGCCTGGGATTTGATCCACCGGAAGGTTCTTCGCAAGAGCATCCAACAATTCGCGGATAGTCTCCTCCCCTTCTCCAAGAACTATATAGTCTATGCCGTTGTCGAGCCCGTCCTTTATGTTTTCCCCGATGAAATGCTGCCCGCCAGCAATCGTCACAACACCTTTTCCACGGTAAAGCGCTGCGAGCTTGAGAAGTCTGGGGATAGTACTGCTTAACCCCCCGTAAAGGCCGACCACATCCGCAGGCTTGATTTCCTGAAGCATGTTATGGTCTGGAAGCTTGTTCTCGTCGGTTGGCCCAGGGTGCCTGTAGTTGTTCTCGTCAATCATCTCGACCTGCCAGTCAGGCATTTCGCTTATCTGGGTCGCCACGGAAACAGGCCCGAGAGCAGTTGTCTTGCTGGCGATCCTCGAATAAATGTTGAACGCCGGAAATGCCGGCGCGATCATCCTGAAAAATTTATTGTCCGTAAGCATTCGAATAATATATGACCCAAAGATAAAAAAACAAACCCTAGATGGCAAAACACGCCATTGAAAATCCATCATTTTTTGTCTTGCAATCGAAATCGCAATCGAAATCGAGATCAAGACCAGGATCTTTACGCTTGAATTCACCTGCGGCACACAACCGTAGGGGTTCACAGCTTTATCGAGTAGTACAGCGGTACTGGGCATCTGTGATTGCGAGCCTCAAGCGAGCTGATTTTTCAGCTTTGGCAATTGCAAGAGTGGTATGTGGCACTAGATTAAGGTCTCTGGGAAAAATGATGAGCCGGACCTGTCTGGGAGGATCTATGGAGAAGTTTTACGTCACGACGCCGATATACTATGTGAACGACAAGCCGCACATAGGGCATGCGTACACGACGGTGCTTGCCGACGTGTTGTCGCGCTATCACCGTCTTATGGGAGTGGAGACGTTTTTTCTAACCGGGACTGATGAGCATGGTCAGAAGGTGCAGAAGGCGGCGGAGCGCAACGGGATGTCTCCTAAGGAGCAGTGCGACACGACGGTGGTTAGGTTCAGGGAGCTTTGGGAGAAGCTGGAGATAACCAACGACGACTTCATCAGGACGACGGAGGGAAGGCATTACAAGATAGTTCAGGAGATACTGCAGGATCTTTATGACCGCGGTTTGATATACAAGGCCGACTACAGCGGCAGGTACTGTGTGACGTGCGAGCGTTTTTTCACTTCGAGGGAGCTTGGGGACTGCATGTCGGCGTGTCCCGAGTGCTCTCGCGAGACCGATGAGATCATCGAGACGAACTACTTCTTCAAGATGAGCAGCTACCAGGAGTGGCTGATAGACTATATCAAGACGCACCCGGAGTTCATACTTCCTGCTTTCCGGGCGAACGAGACCCTCGGATTCCTCAGGAAACCACTCGATGACCTGTGCATATCCCGGCCCAAGTCGCGTCTGTCATGGGGTATCGAGCTGCCTTTCGACAGTGATTTCGTGTGTTATGTTTGGTTTGACGCCTTGGTGAACTACATCAGCGCGGTCGGCTACAGGCGGGACGATGCGAACTTCGCGAAATGGTGGCCGGTGTCATGCCATCTGATCGGCAAGGATATCCTTACCACGCACACGGTGTACTGGCCGACGATGCTGAAGGCGATGGGCCTTGAGATGCCGGAGAGTATATTTGCGCACGGCTGGTGGCTGACGGGGCAGAGCAAGATGAGCAAGTCTGCGGGAAATGTGGTGAATCCGATGGAGATGGCGGAGAAGTACGGTGTTGACCCATTCCGTTTTTTTCTTATAGCGGAGATGTCGCTGGGCCAGGATGCGTCGTTCTCGGAGGAGGCTTTCGTGGTCAGGTACAACAGCAATCTGGCGAACGACCTCGGGAACCTTGCGAGCCGGGTGTTGAAGATGATCATTCGGGAGTGCGGGGGCAAGGTGCCCGTTCCGGGGGAGCCTGGGGAGCATGAGAACGAACTCAGTGATACCGCCGCACTTGCGGTGTCGGAGATGGAGGATGCGATAAGGGGCATGAAGCTTGACCGGGGCATCGAGTCGGTGCTGAACGCTGTCAGGGCGGGGAACAGGTATATCGAGCTGTCGGCACCTTGGAAGCTGGTCAAGGAGGGGGATACTGAGAGACTTGGGACGGTGTTGTACACTGCCGCCGAGCTTTTGCGGATAGTCTCCGGGCTGCTCTTCCCGGTGATGCCGAACAAGATGTGCGAACTTCGCAAATCGTTGGGGCTTAAGGATGTTTTACCTGACATAGGCAGGTTGAAAAGCTGGGGTGTGTTGATGCCCGGGGCGGAGTGCTCGGACACGGCGGGGCTTTTCCCCAGAATCCAGACGGACAAAAAGAAGGAAGGCAAGAAGATGACTGAAGACAAGCAAGATACCGGTCTGGCACCAGCAGAGGGCTGCATCACGATTGACGAATTTTTCAATGCGAAGCTGAAGACAGCGAAGGTTTTGGGGGCCGAGGGGGTCGATGGGACGACTAAGCTGCTGAAGCTCCAGATCAGTGTTGGAGCGGAAAACAGACAGATTGTCGCCGGGATCGCAGAGCACTACTCGCCGGAGGATGTGGTGGGCAAAAACATCGTGGTGGTGTCGAATCTCAAGCCTGCGCGTATCCGCGGGATCGAGTCCAACGGGATGCTGCTGGCCGCCAAACAGGAAGGCAAGCTTACTTTAGTGACTCTGGATGCCGACGCGCCTTCCGGTCTGGATGTAGGATAACAAACAATATAAGGATTTGGAGTTATGAAGAAGTTCAACATTGTCTATCTGCACTCGCACGACACCGGGCGCTATGTCCAGCCCTACGGGCACGCGATTGCAACACCCAACATACAAAAGGTTGCCGAGGAAGGAGTGTTGTTCAGGCAGGCGTTCACGGTGAACCCGACCTGCTCGCCCAGCCGTGCTGCGCTGCTCACGGGCGAGAGCCCGCACAACAACGGGATGCTCGGGCTCGCCCACCGAGGATTCTCGCTCTACGACTACCGCAGGCACATCATCCACACGCTTAAGGCCAACGGCTACC
>JAFGFR010000258.1 GCA_016930955.1 Victivallales bacterium
CTGGTTCTTCCTCGCCCCGGGAACCCTATCCCACATAACAATCGCAGGATTGAACTTCACTCTCGCAGGCCTCGGCCAACAGGCTCGAATACAGGACAAAGGGAAAATCAATTTGACAAACGCACCGACAAGACGATAATGTATGACGGAAGCCGACAGAGTTTTGACAATATATGGGAGATCCCCGAATTACGTAGCAGGAGGCCATAATGACCACCCCTAAGGAATTTGATTTGAAGTCAATGGACATAACAGAAGACCAGTTGAGGAAGCTCAAGCAAGCTTTGCCGGAAATATTCACCGAGGGTCTGAAGGTGGACTTTGACAGGCTGCGTCAGACGCTTGGCGATGCAGTTGACACCGACACCGAGCGCTTCGGGATGCAGTGGCCCGGGAAATCTGAGTGCTTCAAGAACAACGACCAGCTCAAGACCAACGCCGTGCAGATTATGAAATCACACGGCGTCGAAGACTTCAGGACGGTATAGGAGATAATCATGGCTAAAGATTTGACAACATCTTTGACGGATAGACAGAATATACTCAACAACCAGTTTGCCCTTGAAGAAATACGCAAGGCAACGCAGATAGAATGCGTAGAGCATCGAGGCGAATATTATGTCACAAAAGAACTGGTTGCGGAGTTCTTCGAGGTCGATGTAAGGACTATCGAACGCCACCTTGAAAAGCACCATGATGAGCTGGCTCGAAACGGCTACAGGGTTTTACGAGATAAGTCTTTGGCAGAGTTTAAGTTAGATGTGATTTCCTCCGAACAGCCCGACATTAATGTCGGTCAGAAGGCAAAAAATCTCGGGATTTTCAATTTCAGGGCCTTCCCAACAGAAAGGGGACATTATATTGCAAAACTGGAGAAGGAATTTCAAGACGAAAAAAATGGAGATTTATAGGCGGATGCCGCCAGAGCGGCATCGGAGACTCCTTCTGCAGCATGGCAGATGAGCTACCCCTAATACAAGTCGGCCTACAGAAAAAACAAGTGTCGAGGGCATGTTGGCTCATGCGTGATGTCAAATGCCTGCTGGCACGTATAGGATAGGGAGTGTTTTGCTATGGTGGTGGTTGGAGATTCAGGAGATTTAGAGCTGGAGGCTGGTTTGTTTTCGGTCAGGGCGGTTCTGACTGAGGCTGGTCATGTTCTTCTGGAGGAGGGTTCTGGGGACGAGCAGTTCGAGAGTGTCGGGCGTGCGGACGGCGAGCAGATACTTGCGAGATTCGCAGACTCCACCGCTGAAGGGCTGCTCTATCTTGCCGGCGAGGGTCTTTCGTTTAATCTGCCCCCTTTGCTGGACTTTTGGCGCGAGTTCGGCAGGCGCTACATCTCCGCCTTGTGCCATATCCCGGAGTCGGATTTCGACCCCGGGTCGCTGGTGCCGCCCCCCGGGGAGGAGGAACTTGACGCGATTTGCCTCCACGCCCCGCCGATGTGCGGGATCGAGTATCTCGACTCCGGCGTGCTTGCCTCGATCTGGTCCGGGCTGGACGTGCATCTCCGGGGGAAGATCAGGGACTTCGACGGAAATGTCCAGGAGTTCATGCGTCAGGTCAACCCGGCATGGCGGCTCGTCGGCAAAGTCACCTTCCATCTCGCCGAGAACAAGAAGGACCCCGTGCGACCCTTCGCATTCCTCGCGACCTACACCGAGAGGATATCGAAGTCCGCGAAACCCCAGTATATCCCCTTGGGCAAGGCGTTGAAGGAGTATTCCGGGGAGAGGAACAAGCCCAGGCTGCTGTCCCTTCTCTCCCCCGTAAGCCGCGCCTCGGAGAAAAGCACCTTCGCGGCTGAGCTGGTCGGTTCCGGGGCGGTCTTCCAGCCCCAGGCATGGACTCAAGGGCAGGCCTACAGATTTCTTAAGGACATCCCTGTGTTCGAGGATTCCGGGCTGATCGTGAGGCTTCCCGACTGGTGGAAGGGTGGCGCACCGGCAAGGCCCGTCGTGCGCGTGGTGGTCGGGGACAAGCCGCACAACAAGCTTGCCGCGGGTACGCTGATCGAGTTCGACGTGCAGGCCACCTTGGACGGGGAACCTCTTACGGAGGAGGAGCTTAGGGAGATTCTCGGCTCGCAGGACAGCCTGATCAGGCTGAAGGGCAAATGGGTCGAGGTTGACAAGGAGAAGCTTGGTGAGCTTTTGGGTCATTGGGAGAAGGTCAGGGAGAACTCTCCGGACGGGATCAGCTTCTTGGAGGGTATGCGTCTTCTCTCCGGGACGGGAATCGGCGACGGGACAGTGTCGCATGTCCCGGAAGAGACAGCGAAATGGATGAGGACCGAGCCGGGGAAGTGGCTGGCCGATGTCCTCGAGAAACTGAGGAATCCGCCCGAGCAGCCTGGCACCGGATTGGTGGAAGGGCTGAAGACCACTCTGCGCCACTACCAGACCGCCGGGGTCGAGTGGCTATGCCTGATGAGCCGACTGGGCATAGGATCCTGCCTCGCCGACGACATGGGGCTCGGTAAGACCATCCAGATACTAGCCATGCTGCTGAGCGTCAAGCCCGCCGCGCCGAAGTCCCCTTCCATCCTGGTGATACCCGCATCGCTGATCGGCAACTGGAAATCCGAGATTGCGAAATTCGCACCGGCGATAGAATACTGCGTGGTACACCCGTCCGAAAACAAAACCCTCACAAAAGAGTCAATGTCGGGGAAGTGCCTCTCGGCCAGACTGGTCATCACTAGCTACGGGATGCTGTCCAGGGCTCCATGGCTGGCCGACATCTCATGGGACAGCGTGATACTCGATGAGGCGCAGGCGATCAAGAATCCCGGGGTGCGCCAGAGCAAGGCGGCAAAGCAGCTCCGCGGCAGGCACAGGATCGCCCTTACCGGCACACCAGTCGAGAACCGCCTCGGCGACCTCTGGTCCATCTTCGACTTCATCAACCCCGGACTCCTGGGCAACGCCTCGCAGTTCTCGAGATACGCCAAGACGCTCTCATCCAGCGAGAATCCTGATTTCGCGCCACTGAGGAGGCTTGTCAAGCCCTACATACTCAGGCGCCTGAAGACCGACAGGGATGTCATCTCCGACCTTCCCGACAAGACCGAGATGATCGCCTACTGCAGCCTTTCCAAGCCGCAGGCCTCGCTGTACTCTGGAGTCGTCTGCGAGCTGAAGGAAAAGCTGTCGTCCCTCGAGGGGATCGAGAGGAAAGGCGCAGTCCTGATGGCGATTCTCAAGTTCAAGCAGATATGCAACCATCCCTCGCATCTTACCGGGGACGGGGTATGGGATTTCTCGCATAGCGGGAAGTTCGCCAGGCTGTCCGAGCTGGCGGAGAACATCAGCTCGCGCAGGGAGAAGGTGCTGGTATTCACACAGTTCAAAGAGATTTCCGTCCCGTTGACGGACTATCTTTCGTCGGTCTTCCGGCGCTCGGGCCTCACGCTGCACGGGGGTACGCCGGTAAAGGACAGGCAGAAAATGGTCGAGAGCTTCCAGTCGGAGTCGGGGCCTCCATTCATGGTGCTCACGGTGAAGGCCGGCGGCACGGGACTGAACCTCACCGCAGCGTCGCATGTCATACATTTCGACCGTTGGTGGAACCCGGCGGTCGAGAACCAGGCTACCGACCGGGCATTCCGAATAGGACAGAAAAAAAATGTCGTCATCCATAAGTTCGTGTGCAGAGGCACCATCGAGGAGAAGATTTCCGCGCTCATCGAGGAAAAGAAAACCCTTTCAGACAACATCCTCGGCGGCACCGCGGAAAAAATAATCACAGAAATGACCAACGAGGAGATCATCAAAATGGTCTCACTGGACCTCGACAGCGCAGTGGCAGAGTGACCCGCAACTTCCCCCGCGGGAAGGCTTGATTGTTCTTTTCTCGACTGTAGATTACCCATTTGTGTGAATTGTTTGGCAATACAACGACAAGGAGTGCGGCGTCATGGGTTACAGAGGAAGATACGACAGTTGGGATCGGTATCCCAGATATGTCAGCGCGGGCGAGAAGGCCGAGAGGGCACGCAAGCAGGCTGTGGAACTCGCAGGCAAGGGGGAGAGTCTCGAGCCTGTGGTAATCGAGGGGCGAGGCATCGCCAAAACATTCTGGGGAAAGTCCTGGTGCGACAATCTCGAGAGCTACAGCGACTACTCGAACCGTCTGCCCCGCGGGCGGTCATACGTCAGGAACGGCTCGGTGCTGGACCTCAAGATCGAGAAGGGGTGCATACGCGCCGTAGTCAGCGGGACAAGCACCTACAAGGTCGAGATAAAGATCAAGACTTTGCCGAAGAAAAGGTGGGATGCCATTAAGAAGGCCTGCTCGGGGCATATAGGCACCCTGGTTGAACTTCTGAAGGGTTCCTTTTCCGCCGGGATAATGAGCACTATCTGCGATCCGGTCGGGGGGATGTTCCCGGCACCGAAGGAGATCGAGTTCAACTGCTCCTGCCCCGACTGGGCATACATGTGCAAGCATGTTGCTGCGGTGCTCTATGGCGTGGGCGCCCGGCTGGACCACAAGCCGGAGCTGATCTTCCTCCTGCGCGATGTTGACCATCTCGACCTGATAAGCCATGCCGTCGAAGGCGGCGCGCTGGCCGAGATAGCCTCGGCAGGATCCAGCGACATCGCCGAGTCGGACATCTCGGATGTCTTCGGTATCGAGCTCGACAACTCCGCAGACTCCACCGCAAAACCCGAAAAGCCCGTGAAAAAAGCCAAGTCCGTGAAAAAGGCTGCGCCGGTAAAAAAGCCGAAGACAGCAAAAAGGACCCACGTCAAAAAAACTGCCGCAAAGCCAGAAATCAAGACCAAGCCCAGGAAGGCAAGCAGGGCAACATCAAGGGCGAAAACGAAAATAAGAGAATAAAACTGATTATTGGATTGTTTTTTTGCTTGACGCACCGAGATTAGTATGAGAGCCAATTGGTGAGGGCGGGACGATCCGTAGGAGAGGCAAATCGGAATGAGAGCGGCGGTGGATTTTTCTGTGTGCAACAGGCTTTTATTGCCGGGTCTGTGTATTGTTGCCATGAGCTGCTCGACGTTGCCGCCTGGAGAACCTCCACCTGCCGGGGAACCGATTATATTCACGCCTTCTGTTTGTCCCTCTTCAGGGCAAATGGATGCCCAGGACTCGGCCGTGTCGCCAGAGCAAATGCCAGAGTCCGCGACAGAGAATGATGCGGTTTCTTATATGCTTACCTCGCTTGCCACCCGTTGCAAGCCGATCTCTGCCCCGGGGAAAGACATCCCTGAAGTCTTGAACAGGTTTACCGCCGCGCACGAGTCGGTAAACGATTTTCAGATGGAGTTGTGGCAGCGTCTGGTGAGGAACCGTCTGATCAAACCTGTGGGTGACCCGCAGGATCCGCATTCACATGTGCTTGCCAGCGAGATCGAAACGCTTTCAGGCTTGGACGAGCATGGGAAAGCCCGGAAGTTCTTGTGGAAGATGAGCCTGCTCGAGAATTCTGCCCAGGGCACGGAAGTTTGGTGCGACAGCTTCGAGTTCGTCAAGTCACTGGGAATGTGACGACACCCTCCATGAATCGCCTTCTGAGATGAAGGAGAACGACCAACGCACAGACGGGCCAATACCAGAGACATGCTTCATGCTGCATTCCGCCTCGGCCTTGCCGTCTGCGACATCAAGCTTCTTGAACTCGACGACCTTCATGTCCATGTTCTTTTCAGCAAGATAGGCAGTTACTGCATTTTCGAAGGGCGTGGTGTCCTGCAATGACTGCTTTTCGCCGCCGCATGATGCCAACAAAACCATTGCCACAAAGCTCAGAAGGATACTAAGGGCTGAAAGTCTCGTGTTCATTTTGTCTGCTCCAATTTAGGATTTTTTATCACGACCTGGGCTCGGGATTTTGTTTTTGACACCAGCCATGCGATTAGTCTGCCTTCTGGATATACAGGTTCATCTCGTCGGCCTGTATGACACATTTGACTTCAAGCGTCTCGCGGCACCTGCCGCAGGCTGCGCAGCCACTCAGGGCTTTCCCTCCTATCTGCACGAGCTCGGTCGCGATTCCGTTCTCATCGAGTTGCGAAAGGACTTTGCGAAGAAGTGTCTCGGTGTTGCCTCCCTTGCGGGGGCTCCCGTTGAACGCCACTGTCTTTGCCTTCATACCATGTCTCCTGCGTCGGGCAATATATGCCCTATTCCATTGATTGGCAAACGGTTATGGCTGCCACACCGAAAATGTCGTCTGCGGTGCAGCCGCGCGAGAGGTCATTGAGGGGTTTTTTCAGCCCCTGCAGTATGGGGCCGTATGCCTTGGCTCCAGCCAGACGCTCGGTTATCTTGTAGCATATGTTTCCTGAGTTGAGGTCCGGGAAGATCAGCACGTTTGCGCGCCCTGCGACCGGACTGCCGGGGCATTTCTTCTCCGCCACAGCAGGTGTGATCGCCGCGTCGGCCTGGAGCTCGCCGTCAACCACTATGTCGCAGCCGGAATCGGCGATACGTTTCTTGGTCATCTCGCAGGCCTCCACAATCTTCTCGAGAAGGAGGTTTTGCGCACTGCCTTTTGTAGAGAATGACAGGAAGGCTATCCTCGGCTGCACTCCCAGAAGCGAGCGGCATGAAGCCGCTGTGGCCACCGCTATGTCGGAAAGCTGGGCGGCATCAGGGTTGGAGTTGACACCGCAATCGGCATAGAGGATGGTGTTGTCGCCTGCCGGGGTCGGACAGGCAAGGTCCATGACGAAGCAGCTGCTACCGGTAGCGATGCCCTCGGCCGTTCCGACGACAGAGAAGGCAGCCCTCAGCATATCGGCGGTCGAGGCGATGCTGCCGGCAACCAGCCCGTGAGCCAAGTCCCTCCTCACCATCATCGCCCCGAAAAAGATCCGGTTCTCCATGAACATCCGGGCTCTGTCCATCGTCATGTTCTTCTTCTTGCGTATCTCGCAGAATTCACCGGCGAATTCTTCAACCAAATCCGAGGCGAGGTGGTCGAGTGGGCTGAAGTTTCTGGACAAGACACCGGCGGCCTTGCAGGATTCAGCGATCTCCCCTTCCGTGCCAATGACGATCACCTTGGCAATATTTTCCCTCACAATACGCTCGGCGGCGGCAACGACTCTGGGATCATGACCCTCAGGCAAAACTATTGTCCTCCCGGAACTTCGCACCCTCGATACAATCTGATCAAGAATTGGCATGGCAAACCTTTCTATTTTTTTAACTGGAGCCGATTTCAAAACTACCCGTGGCCGTGCAACCTGCGCTCCCAACACGATTCACCCGGAGTTTTGAGGCTGGCTCGCTCATATGCCATATAAATCATCTCCGGCAGTGGCTTCGAGTCGCACTCCCGGGGCGAAACACATCAGGCCGTCGCTCCTTTGGCTCCGGAGGACGACATCAGAACCGACTCGACTTCACTGATAAGATTCTCGGTGAAGTTCATCCCCTTCAAGATGATCTTCCTGCAACGGGTCATGAAATGCCTCGTCTCGGTGTCGGAAAGGTTCTTGGCGGTATTTATGATGACAGGGGTGTTCTTCAGATTATCGCTCTGCCTCTCAAGCCAGTCAAGGAATTCCGCCCCGTCCTCCTCCGGCATCATGAGGTCAAGTATGATCAGGTCCACTCCGCTCTGCTCAAGAAGAACCTTGCGGGCCTCCGCCGCAGAAATCGCTATCACCGCGTCGTAGCCCTTCCTCCTGAGGATCATCTGCGAGAGCCTCAGAAGCGAGTGGTCGTCATCAATTATCAATATTTTCTTTGCCATAGCCTCCGCCATCAAACAAAGCAGAATCCAGTGACTCTTATGCCCCACATCCCAAACAGGTTGTCAAATATAGCACTGTATCAAGCAAAATTCTTGTCGCAGATGTAAAAAACTCTCCAGAGCCAATTTCAAAACCCCGCGTGAACCGCATTGGGAGCTCAGGAGCGGCAGACGGTGCTGCGAAATGGCTGGTGCATATCTCAATAGCCCTCCAGAACCTTTTTCAATGTCCTCGTAAGCACGAAGATATCCCTCATGCTGGATTGGAAGCCGAAGCTGATCCTCAGGACACTGCGTGCCTCCTTGGGTGATAGACCTGTGGCGACAAGGGTGCTGCTGACCTTTTTTGATGCCGCCTCGCAGGCGCTTCCCGCCGACACCATCACCCCCTTTTCCGAAAGCATTCTGACAAGGACCTGCGCATGGAAGCCGTGGACGACCACCGAGGCAATATAGGGGGAGCTAAATTCCTGCGGAATGAGAAATCTCGCGTCAATCGAGCTTTCATCGAAGGCTTTTCTGAGGGTCGAGCCGAGGGTCTTGGTGCGCTCGAGGCTCGTGGACAGATTCAAGCATGCGTTTTGTATGGCATGTGACAGGCACAGCGCCACAGGCGGGTCTGTCCTGCCGATGGAATGCAATTTTGATCTGAGCATGGCGACGTGAGTTTTCAGAATAGACTTCTGCCTTTCTGAATCGAATTTGTAGATGAGCGCCCCCCCTGAAGGGAAACCTATCTTGTGGCCACCGATAAAGGCGATATTGATCCCTGCCTGTTTGAAGGGGATATGCAGTTTCCCTGCCGACTGGACGGTATCCACGATCAGCAGCGCGCCAGGCGAATTCTTCCTCAGCGCTCGGGATATGGATACCAAATCCTGGCATGCGCCAGTCTCGTTTTGGACGTGATGGACTGCAAGAGCGGAGGTTTTGGAGGAGATGCACTCGTCGAGGTGCAATGGGCATATCGAGCCGTCGTTGCGGATTCTGACCTTTCGCAGTTCCGCGCCAAATTGCTCGAGGGGAGCTGAAAATGCAGGGTGTTCAGCCATGGAACACACGACATTCCTGCCGATGAGCTGCGTGCAGGAAAGAGTCAATGCCATCGCCTCGGTCGCGGAGGCAGTCCAGATAAAATTGTATTCACGCGACCCGGTGAGCTCATATGCCGCCTCGCGGCCTGCCTGCTCGGCCTTGGCCGAACACTCGATCCCCATTGCATGCTCTGACTCGGGGTTGGCGAAGAAGCTTTTCGCAAGCGATGCAAAAAGCCTGACCGCCTCAGGGTCAGGAGGCATGGATGCAGCGTTGTCAAGATAAACAGGCATCATTTAGGATATTTCTTCCTGGTGTATATCTCGACCTCTACTATGCCAGGTCTAATCATGTCGAGCTTGCTCGCCGCACCGCTGGATATATCTATCACCCTGTCCTTGATAAAGGGACCACGGTCGTTGATCCGGACATACACCACCTTGTTGTTCGACAGGTTCCTGAGCTTAACTGTCGTCCCCAGTGGAAGCGTGGGATGCGCCGCAGTGTGGAACAAAGGGATGAAGCGCTCCCCGCTGGCAGTTCTTTTGAACCAGCATCCGGCACTGTAGTGCGAGGCTACCCCCTTCTCGTGCAGATGCCATGGCCCCCAGTGGGAAGGCGGATACAGGAAAAATATGAGAAGCATGAGGCCGGCAAGAAAAATACAACGGCGGAACACATTGCTTGTCTCTATCCTTGATCTGGTTTTTACCAGGGCCGAGCGTATTCCGGAGGAGAGGAACCCAAAAGGCCCCTCACCGCGCAAACACCGGCCGAAAAAACCCGAATCAAGCTTCTTCGGGATATCGATTTTGAAGAATATGCGGATGATTTCAGCAAAAAACCGAAATGCTGCGGCAAGTAAAAAGAGCACTGTCTGGACAGAGACAGTCAGTAGCTTCCAAATGAAGAGCAGCAGAGAATCGAGTACTTTTTGCATCAGGCATCCCTGAGGAGAATATTACCTTTTGACTTGCCTACGGCCTGCCTGATGTTATCGAGGCTTGCCTTTATCTTCTCGATCTGCGGGCATTCCTTTACCGGTATGTCATTGGATCCCTCGTCCTCCAGCTTCTGGAGGACATACTGCACCGAAAGTTTTTCAGTCGAGGTCGCAGGATGATAACCCCTGAGGTCCTGATCGCCCGGCGATGCCTCGACCTTGGATATCAGTCCGCACTTCTCAAGGTCGTGTATGACACGGTTGGCCAGGCTGGGCGGTATCTCCATGCGCTGGGAGATGACCTGCGCCGTCAATGGCGAATCGGCATTCTCGAACCGCTTGCAGATCTCCGAAACGATGAAAAGCGCCACAAGACGCCGTATCGAAATGCTGGCCATTTTCGAGTCGGGCTCGAATTCATAGGTGTCGACATTCTGAAACGCATAGGCCAGCTCAGCGCCGAGAAGCACGATCATCCAGCTCATCTCGAGCCACATCAGGAACAGCGGCAACGCCGCGAAACTGCCGTAGATCGCGTTATACTTGGTGACGCCGAACTGCAAGGACACATACAAGTTCTGCGCGATCTGGAATGCGCTTCCGGCAATTATCCCGGCACAAATCCCCGACCGGAAGTTGACCCTGGTGTTGGGGATGAACATGTAGATGAAGGTGAATACGAACCAAAGTATTATGAAGGGGATGAGCTTGAGCGTGAGGTAAATCAGCGGGTTGAAGACCGACGACAGCGCCGACTCGGTGAATGTCGACAAAAAGGAAGTCACAACCACCGTTATGCTGCTCGACAAAACGAGGAAAAAGGGTGCTACTGCGGTGATGATGAGATAGTCGCCCAGCTTCCTGCCGAACGAGCGATCCTTCTTGATCCCCCATATCTCGTTGAACGCCTTCTCGATATTGCTCAGCAGCTTGAAAACAGTCAACAGGAGCAGGAATATCCCGACACCCGCGATCAGTCCCCCCTTGGTCTTCTCAAGGTAGTTCTTTGCGAACTCAAGCACGTTCTCCACGAACGCACCGTGCGCGGCGAAGTTCTCAAGTATCTCCCTTTCAAGCACCTTCTCGTAGCCGAAACCCTTGGCGATGGCGAAACCGAGGGCAAAAACCGGCACTATGGACATGAGGGTATAGAATGTCAGCGCAGATGAACGCAGCATGCAGTTGTCGTCGAAGAAGCCTCTGAATGTCAGGACTGTACACCTGATTGAACGTATCAGAAAGAATTTTTTCCTCGGCAGCTCGCCCGGCCGCAGCCGCCACAAATCCTTGTTGACAAAAGTCAGGAATTTTCTCAACATGTCCATATTCTCACCCTCTCACGCCTCGGGCATAATTCGCACACACGCTCCCTAAGATACACCGGCGTTGAAGTTTTTCAATGGAGCCAGTTTCCGATTCCGATTATTATTGTTGCCAACCAAGGGAATATCCGCCCCCCATCTATCCAGGCACAGTATCGATTTGGAGACCCGATTTCGATTCGGATCTAATCCCCCAACAAGCGCTCAGGATAATCTGGACGCTACAGGGGCCTGGGAAGCAAATACTGCAGCTGCGGCTTGACAGCGATCTGCCCGTGGCAGACAGCTATCGAAAGGGCATCGGTGGCATCCTGGGGTATGTTGCTTATGTCTAGATTGGACATGGCGGCTATCATCGAAGCGACCTGCTCCTTCGAGGCCGCACCGGTGCCCACCACGGCTTTCTTCGCCCTTCTGGGCTCGTAGGCGAACATATCCACCCCGTTGTTCACCAGAGCCGCCATGATCGCCCCTCTGGCAATGCTCAGTATCATTGCGGTGGATATGTTCTTCTGGTAAAATGCGGCCTCGATTGCAGCGGCGTGTGGACGGAAACGGCTGCAAAGCTGATCTATCCCGCCGTAGAGCCTTCTCAGGCACTCGCTGTGCGGGGCGCTCTGCTTATTTTTTATCAGGCCACAATCGAGTATCTCGAATCTTTCCGGGGACTCGATGCTGATCACGCCGTACCCAGTGCATCTGATGGCGGTGTCCACACCGAGGATGATCATTTGAGGTATTTCTCCGGCACGTCCAGCTCAGAGTCCGCAGGCAACTGGAACCCTCCGAGGTTATTGTAGACCATCGAGCCGACAGGCTTGAGCTGCGTCTCGGCGATGAGGAAGCGGACGATCTCGAATGAGTTGAAAGGGAGGTTCCTTTTCTGGATGAAGTCCCTTACAAGGTCGACCAAATCCTGCTCGGCGATCTTGTCCCTTTTGAGAACAAGATCGACAGCCCGAGCAATGTTGGGGTCTTTGGAGAGCAGAGCCAGCTCCGGGGACTCGCGCATCTCCTGGACGCGGGCCACGTCGAGTTTTATGTTCTGGTCGATCAGCAGGGTTCCGAGGGAACCCGGCACGCTCATCACGGGTGTCATGCCGGCGGCAAGCATGATCTGATCTGCAGGGTCTTTGGTTTCCGGTGTGTCAACAACCCTGTCCGAATGTCGTAATGCACGATCCGCGGCCGGAGGGGCAATGTCGCTCTTTACCATCGCCGCCTGCACCGGGTCGGAGATCCTTACAATGTCCATGTCAATCGGAACCGTGTCAAGCTGGATTTTCGGCATTTCCGGCCTGACGGGCTCCTGGAAGGGCTTGGGCAGGCCGTCGCTGAACTTCCCGGCGGCCGGTGCGGCATCGTCTCCTGCGGCCTGCCCGGGGGGGGATTCCATTGTAATGTTGGTCCCCGCAGCAGAGAAGGGCTCTATGACGGGCGCCGGCTCTCCCCTCGGTGGCTCTCCGGAGACATCCTGGACAGTCTCCATGCGTACAGGAGTGACGGAAGTTTTTGGCACCGATGACGGCTGTGTGGGCGTGCTGCGTTCGCTCACGGGCTTCTGGCTGGGCACGGGCATCCTCTGGGCGACGGCGGTGGTCTGCAGGTTGGGCAACGAGGCCACACTCTCGCGGATAGCCATCGCTATGCTTTCCCTCGCCAGATTGTTCACGTTGATGGTCATCTCTTTCGGTGCGGGATGCAGTTTGCCCGCCATCTCCGAAGACAAGAACCAGAAAGCACAAAGGATCATTGCAACCAAGTGCATTATGAGAGCCGCGAGCAGGCACTTCCAGATGAGCTTCATCCTTGTGTCGGAAAGCAGTATCCTCAACAGCAGATAGACCAGCAGGACACCAGCGAGGATCCCGAGAAATGTCAAGACCATCCGCGTGAGCAAGGCATAGTCGAATTTCATGAGCACCTCGCGCGAGGTGCTCCGGAAGACGTGGTAGTCGTTGGGGTTGCGGCTGCGGCGGTTTGAGCTGAAGTATATGCCGAAGCCCTCGAGTGTCATGGTCGGGTTGATCTCGTCGAAGGGGCTGTTCACGGGCGTTCCGAAGTTGGTCGGAGGCTGGAACTCCCCTTCGATGAAATAGCTCCTGTACAAGTCATAGCCGCCGATACCCCCTGGTCGGTTGGACGAAAAGTAGACGGTATGCCCCCCCGGGGTAAGCACGGCCTTGCCCTCGTCATAGGGGGAGTTCAACACAACAAGGTTCGTGGAATTCTTGAAATCAGAAGGTTTGGGTATCAGCTCTGTCTTGCTGTCCTGGCGTTCCACAGGAGGCGCAGTTGCTACGTAGATGTCGAAGTCGTTTTTCTGCCTGTCATGCGCGAAGGGGCGGTCGGAGGAAAAGAAGAAATATCCTGCATCCGGTGAGAGCGATGGATCCCTCTCGTTGGATGCGGAGTTGATCTTGTCACCCATGCTTACCGGGCGAGACCATCTGTTGCCTTCCCTGTAGCTGTACCAGACGTCGTATCCTCCAAATCCCCCCGGGCGGTCGGAGGAAAAGAAAAGAAAGCGCCCGCAGTGAGAAAGCTCGGGGCACTTCTCGTTGTAGGGCGAATTAATCTCATCGATCGGGACTGGCTGAGACCACACGTCGTCAACACAACGCGACACATACAAATCGTAGTTGTTCTCCGAAAACTCATGCGCCAGGACGATCATCCTGCCGTCGACGGAGATCGAGGCGTCTCGGTTGTTCCGCACCTGGTTGAGCTGCCCCTCGAGGAGAGCCGGAGGCTCCCAAAGGATCGAACGCAATGGGGCATCAATGGCACGGCGGCTGATCGAGCCTCCGCCGACGTAGTACTTTAAGAAGCCAAAGGCAAGGACTCCAAGCACCACAAACACGACGAACAGCGTCACCCCGACAGTGATCACAACTGTCTTGTTTTTTCTCCAGAAACCTGGACTTGCTGAACCAGATGTCTCGCTCATAGTAACTGTACCCCGGGCTGAGAAAAACGCCCGTCATCTCCCGACGGGCCGACGGGATCAATCTCAGTCGGTCCTTGAGATATACCCGATGTTAGCGTCCTGGATGCCGCTGGCCCTGCACGCGGCTATTGCCGCCGCCACATGCCCGTGCAATGCATTCCTGTCGCCTCTGACAAGCACCTTCTGCTGCGGATTCTTGCTCAGAAGCTCACGGAGCGCCATCTGGATGCCCTCGATGGTGGTCCTCTGGGAGCCGATGTAGTAGCTGGCGTCCTGGCGGACATTGATGATGATCGCCTGGGTCGCAGAGCTCAGGGAACTGTCGGTCTCGGGAAGATTGACCGTGATATCATGCTCAGCCTCGTTGAAGGACATCGTCACGAGAAAGAATATGATCAGGATGAACATTATATCCACCAGAGAGGAGGTGTTTATGATGCCCTCCTCGAGCTCGCTTTCCTTTTTCCTGATATTCATAAGCTACTTCTCCCCCGCCTCCTTGTGCATGTCCAGAAATATATTGCATTCAGCCTCGATGTCGTCCGCGAAACCATCCACTCTCCTGGCGAAAAAATAGTATACCAGCAAAGCCGGGATCGCGATGGTCAGCCCTGCGGCGGTAGTGACCATGGCCTCGTATATCCCCGCTGCGAGCTTCGCAGCCTTCCCGATGGCGTCAGCAGACAAAGCCACAGTCTGGAAAGCCCTGATCATCCCATACACCGTCCCGAGGAGCCCCAGAAGAGGAGATATCCCGGCGACGATCTTGAAGCCCCTTAAAGACCGCTCCATTGCCGATATCTCTCTGGACGCCGCGTCCTCGACACCCTTCTCGATGTCGGCAGAATCCCGTTTCTTTCGCCACTTCTCCACACCTGTGCCAAATATCCTTGAAATAGGGGATTCGCTTTTGACGCATAGCTCGAAGGCCTTGTCTAGATTTGGCTTGCCGCCTCCCACGGCCTCCTTGAAAGAGGCAATAAACGACGGCGGCACGACATTATGCTTTCTGAGCACAATCATCCTCTCGAAGAACAACGTCACCGCCACAAGGGAGCAGATGGCTATGGGAATCATAACCGGGCCGCCCTTGACCAACAGCTCGAAAACAGACTCATTCCCGACACCCGGCAATGCGCTCTCGTCAACAGCCTGCGCCGCCTCCTGGGAGAAAACTGAGATAAAATGCAAAAAAATCCCGGTTCCCGCAAGACAAAACAATGTTTTTTTCATTCAAAACCCCGAATTTCGTATCCCGTAATTAATAATACAATCTCAACATCTGCCTTGAAAAAGGCCTGATAAGTTAACACCCGGGCTCAGGGATTCAAGACACAATCTCAAAAAACGGGAAAGATTGAACAAAAGCCAAACAATCCCTCGGAGGCTCTAAAACCCGAAGAAGCGCCTGTCGGCATCGGGGACTTTCAATATCTGTAGTGCTCGGGCTTGTAGGGGCCATCCACGGGGACACCTATGTAGGAGGCCTGCTCGGGAGAAAGCCTGGTCAGCTTGGCGCCCAGCTTGTCGAGATGAAGCATTGCCACCTCCTCGTCAAGCTGCTTGCTCAGTCTGTACACGCCGATGTCCCTGCCAGGGTTATGGGCGATGTCAATCTGCGCGATTGTCTGGTTGGTGAAGCTGCTGCTCATGACGAAGCTGGGGTGGCCGGTGGCGCAGCCCAAGTTGACGAGCCTGCCCTCCGCGAGCAGATAGATGCAGTGCCCGTCGGGGAATGTATAGCGGTGCACCGGACACTCGGAGCCTTTTATCTCCTCCTTGACAATCCCAGGGAAACGCTCAAGCTTCGAGACCTCTATCTCGTTGTCGAAATGCCCGATGTTGCAGACTATCGCCTGGTCCTTCATCTTCGACATCATTCCCACGGTGATGACATCTCGGTTGCCCGTGGCGGTGACGTAGAGGTCGCCTATGGGCAGAACATCCTCCACGCGGCATACCTGATAGCCGGCCATGCATGCCTGTAGTGCGCATATTGGATCCACCTCGGTGACAAGCACGCGCGCCCTCTCATTGCTCAGGGACTCCGCAGAGCCCTTCCCGACATCGCCATAGCCACAAACTACAACAGTCTTGCCGCTGAGCATGACATCCAAGGCCCTCTTGATACCGTCAACCAGAGAATGACGGCAGCCGTAGACGTTGTCAAATTTCGATTTGGTCACCGAGTCGTTCACGTTGACTGCCTGAAATAGCAGCTCGCCCTTCTCCTGCATCTGTATCAGCCGGTGGACACCTGTGGTGGTCTCCTCGCTGACACCGACCACCCTGGACGCCACATCATGCCAGCGACGCGGGTTCTTTTCCAGCTCAGACCTGAGGATCGCGTTGAGTATCTGCAGCTCGGCATTGTCGGTACCCTCGTCGAGCACGGCAGGGTTGTCCTCGGCGGCAAAGCCACGATGGATCATCAATGTGGCATCGCCGCCGTCGTCAACGATCTGGTCGGGACCCGAGCCATCAGGCCAGGTCAGAGCCTTGAGTGTGCATCGCCAGTAGTCCTCCAGGGTCTCACCCTTCCACGCGAATACCGGCACCCCGGACTCAGCGACCGCAGCAGCAGCATGATTCTGCGTGGAGAAGATGTTGCACGAGCACCAGCGCACATCCGCGCCAAGCTCAACTAGCGTCTCGATCAAAACCGCCGTCTGTATCGTCATGTGCAGGCTGCCGGTTATCTTCCTGCCTTGCAAAGGCTTGACGCTGCCATACTTCTTGCGCGTGGCCATCAGCCCCGGCATCTCCTTCTCGGCAATCCCTATCTCCTTCCTGCCAAAGCCGGCAAGCCCGATGTCTGAAACCTGATAATCCATCATCTCTCCATAATAAAAATTAAGTACGAACGAGCCAGAAAATACCCCGCGAACTCGACATGTCAAACCCGTACAGCAAAAAATTTGAGCCGAGAGCCAGTTCCAAAACAAACCGCATAAACAACACCGATGCCAAGAAATCTCATATTTTTCCCCCGTTTCATACTTGACCTTACCTCGCGATGCATGTATGATCATGTCCGTGATGGAAGACAAAATCTTTATCAGCCACCAATAACCCAGTCCAATCCGATGATGGTGCATCTAAGATGAAACATAATGATTTTAAAGTTAGCTATCATCAATTCGATGAGAGACCTCTTTCTGACTCATGCTGGAGTGTACAGGCAGGCCCGGATGGCCGAATATATATTGCCAGCTGCATTGAACATACTGACGGTGAGTCAGCAACCGTTGTCCGCTATAATGAAAAAACTAAGGGCCTCGATTACTTGTTTGACTTGGATGAAGTGACAGGTGATCTAAAAGACAGCGGACGGGCAACTCAATGCAAAATACATTACAGTTTTGTCCCTGACCCGGCAAACGACATGCTGTATTGCGCAACTCATTTAAGCGGACCTCCAAAAGGTGAAGATTCATACAATCCATGGGCCGCATGGCACGACCCAGTCAGAGCTTTCAGAGGCTCCTACCTTGCCTCATATGATACAAAAAACGATAAAATCAAAGATGTCGAGCTGTTTATCCCCAAAGAGGGTTGTCGTTGTCTATGCCTCGACCGGGAACGGCAATTGCTCTTTGCCCTGACCTACCCCCGCGATCATTTCATCGTCTACAACCTCAAGACAAGAAAACTTCAGGATTTCGGCAGAATCGGATCAGTGAATTCCCAGTGCATTTTTCTAGGTAATAATGGCATGGCTTATACTTTTGCCGACACAGGACAGTTGGTTCGATACGACATTGACAAACGCAAACTCCAAGAATGCCCATTATTCTTCCCGCATGAAAAATGCCAAAACAACTGGCATGGCGTCCTGTATGATGCAGTAAAGGATCCTTTTCAAAACGCGATATACGCAGTTCCATGGAAGGCCCG
The DNA here is from genome assembly GCA_016930955.1 of Victivallales bacterium. Classification (GTDB taxonomy): domain Bacteria; phylum Verrucomicrobiota; class Lentisphaeria; order Victivallales; family JAADHT01; genus JAFGFR01. The sequence goes on from JAFGFR010000258.1 coordinate 17,877, forward strand.
ACCGCATCTGATAAGATTCTGGCCAGATGAAGGCCCATTAGGCCGTATCGAGGACCTGGGACAATTAACTCAAGCTTCCGACACACATTTCCCTATCAGCGTCAATATTGGTCACGTTGGTGGTTTGGTTTTTGGCCATGACGGCTTCCTTTACTATGTGAAATCAGTCTGGCCTGACAAAAAAATATCTATTGGAAAATCCAAAAGGCAAAGCCCCGGTTTATCAGCCATATTATGCAGAATGAACCCCGTTACTCTCCGACACGAGGAAATCTGCTCTCTAACAGGTGGTGATGGACCCAATTACTATGTATCAAGAGGTGCTAGAGATATCGAGGGTAATTTATACTTCGGGAAAATAATGGCCTCCCCTTCGGGCATTTATCGGGTCGAGAACAAAAATAAAGACATTATTCAGAAAAACAACGAGTACCTCAGGTTTTGGGGGTAATATGACAACCAGGAAAAAAACGAGACTCAGCCAGCATTTCGTTGCCGAAGGACGCTTTTATGCAATGCCATTGGCTTTTGAAGGGGAATCTTTTCCAATCCCCAGCGATGAAAGCTATTTAAATGCTTTCGCGGAAGCTCCATCAGGGGAGATTTTTTTCGGCACAACAGGCGGCAGTAAGTGCCATGTATTTGCGGGATCTGCCAAAAGAAACTGTACGGGAATCCTTGATCTCGGGGTTGTTGAAGACGCTGTTGATATCCCGGTACTTCTACATTTCGAGACTCCTCCCAGACAAAAGAGCCTTATGGAAGAAATCATATTCATTGCCAACACTGGAAATTCCACAGATATTTATCATCATCATGTTTATTTCCCGTTTGACAGCATCCAGGAACCATCATTCAATAGTGATCCATTTATCAAAAAAGCTACATTGAAAAATATAAGAGTTGAAGATGCCATTCTAACTTCGGATAAAAAACATTTGATCTGTCTTTCCAGCAAAGGAATCCTTGATCACGAAATTGAAACGGGAGGGAATATAAACATATACAAAGGGAAGCCGCACAGAAAAGTTATTCGTAAATTTGCGAGAATTAATGATTCCTTTGCTTACTTCATTGATGGGGAAGGCAGGTTTTGTGAGTTGAATCTCGATACCAGATCAGTCAGGGAAACAGACGTCTCTGGATGTTCTGACGCCAAGTCATGGGGATTCTGTGCTTTTGATGAAAAAATCTTATACGCAAACAGCGCAGGAGATTTTTTTGTATTTGCTCCTAGAAAAGACTCGCTGAAGAAAATAGGTAAAGCAATTCTGCCAAATATTCAATGCATGACAGTCCTCCCCGATAAACGCATATATGGAGTCGCCGGCTCTGAAATCGGGCTTTTCTTCCGTTTAAACATTGAAAACGGAAAATCTGAAGGCTTGGGGGCAATTGTTAGCGCTTTGGGGGCAAAACGTTATGGGTTTGAATTTTCCAAAATGCTTACTGGAAAAGATGGAGAGATTTACCTTTGCGAAAAAGACAGGGGTGGTCATCTGTGGATATATTTTCCAAGGATGAAAGGCAACTGAATATAATCCCAAATAAAGCAGTTGCCGCAGTGTGCCGTGGATCTATTCTTAAACAGACAGCTTCGGGTATGCACCAGCCATTTCGCCGC
>JAFGFR010000259.1 GCA_016930955.1 Victivallales bacterium
CCGCTGGGGGTCGCCTGACTGCGCACCTTGGCGTAGTGCTCCAAGAAGGCGACGAACTGAGTCGGAGGAATTTCATTCCACTTGACTCTGACACGTCTGTTGCTCCCGCGCAGCTTTACCGAGATGAAGTTCCTGTTGGCCATGAAAGACCCGGAGAGCGGACTGCCTGACTTTCGCTTTATCGTCGTGTCGCCGTAGGGCATGTGAAGCATTGTGGCGATGAGATGGTTTTTCAGGGGAGTAACATGTCTTGAGCGCTCGGTCTCGGACTCGGCATATTGCTTAGGCAAACTTGACAGGTAGGCTTGTATGGCTGAATCTGAAAAGTTGTAGTCGGCCGGCCTTGGTCTGCTGGAGGCAAAAGCTGCCCGGTTTTCGCGCAGCCATTCGGCACTGAGCATACTGAGCTGAAGCGAGGCATCAGCCTTCCTCTTTGATGGCGCGGAACTGGGAGTCGGGGTGGCTTCCACGATTTCGTCTGGAGCGCCGGGGGATTTCGCATCCGGGGATTTCGCCAAAACCCTGATAGCCAGCATCAAAGGCTCCATGGATGCCGCATTGCCCGAGTTAAGGAACAGCCAGTCGTGCCATGCCTTGATCCGGCCGCTGAAGGACTTGATTCCCCAGAACTGGCTGTCCACAAGAGGCGAGGCGCTGGAAAAATTGCGGTGGGCATCGCGTTTGACGGAGTCGTCCCCCTTGTCGTAGGCATTCTTTACGAAGATCGCCACCTCGGCGACAAGCGCAAGCTGCCTGTCCGACGCGACCTGCTCCCTGATGTTTTGCGGGTCTATCGGGCCGGCGGACATGTAACGGAGGAGTGAAAGCACAGGGTCGTGTCGCTCCACTCCAGCAGATCTCAGGGATTCTGCCGTCAGGGTCGCCTTGCCCTTGGCATTTGAATCGTTGCTGAGGAAAGTGGCGATCACCATTTGAAGTGCGGCCTGTTTCCTGGCGGCGTGCGACATGCCAGGGCTGTCGAGTGCGCGCTCGGCGAGAATGCTTGCGGTTCCAGACCTGCCGGAAGAAAGATTCGAGGTTATCTCGGGGAAATAATCAAGCCCCGCTCTCTCGTCAGAAAAGCTCATGCCAGGAAATTTATCAAGATACCCATTTATCCACAGGTAGTAACAACCCGCGAGGAAGGCGACGGCCAAGGCCATCTTGACAATCACGCCAAGCACCCCTCCGGATTTTCTTCTCGGGACGTATAATCTCGGCATAGAAGAAGCATGAATCGTCTGTATCTTTGGCTTTGTGGCTTTTGTGGCTGCAGAACTCTTCCGCTTGGAGCCTTTGCGACTCGACACCCCCATGCTTTTGCTCAGGGCATTCAGCTCGGCGACAATATCCCGGTAGCTCGGGCGCGCCTCGGGAGTCCTGGACATCATCGACATTATCAGCCTGCCCAAAGGCTCGGGAATGTCGTCGCGGAGCTTCCTTATGTCCACCGGATCCCTGACAGTCTTCGTCTTGAAGAGTTCATCGTAGGAGTTGTAGTCGAACGGGGTCTTGCCTGTCAGCACATGGTAGAACGAAGCGCCGAGACTGTAAATGTCTCCCAGATAGGTCTCCTTCCCTGTGACAACCTTCTCGGGGCTGACATAGTCCGGACTGACCCACATCTTGGTGAGCTGGGATATCTCCTCGGAACGACTGTCGCGCATGGCCTGGGAAATCCCGAAATCCCCGATCTTCAGTGCCCCGTCCTCGTCAAGCATCAGGTTCCCCGGCTTGATGTCGTGATGTACTATGCCATGGCGCCGCGCATTGTCCAGACCCTCCGTGGCGTCATGCATCCATTTTATCGCATCGTCTATCGACACCTTCTCGGTGCCCGAAAACTTCATTATCTCCTTGTCCAGCGACCCGCCGGCCATGTACTGCATGACTATATAAGGTTGGTTCTCGAACTGCCCGCAGGTGTAGATCGGCAGCAGGGCATAATGGTTGAGAGTCGCTGCGGTGCGGGCCTCGTGCAAAAACAGCTTGCTCTTGTCAGCCTCGTTGGCTATGTCAAGATTGAGTATCTTTATTGCGATCTCGCGGTCCAGTGCGAGGTCGAGCCCGCGGTAGACCTTGGCCATTCCGCCTTCGCCACACTCCTCCTCGAGCAGATAGTTGTCGAACCATCGCGGGACGATTATCGCGCTGTGGCATGAAGGACAGCTTACTTGAGAGAACGGCTCCATCTCGGTCAGGTCAAGTTTCTGGGCGCACTTGTAACAGACTATCTTCAGCCTTTTCTCGGGCTCCAGGCTGACGCCCTGTTTTTCCGGCGCCGGACGCCTCATGGAGATCGTGTCGGAAGACAATGGCTCGTCCATGGGTGTCAGGGACATGTCAACATCGTGGGGTGCCGGGCGCGGGATTCTATTGCCCTTTGTTTCCGCGCCCAAATCCCGGGCGAGACTCCCCAAAGGAATTATCCCATCGGTCTCCCGTTCTTCAGCCTTAGATTTGTCTTCGGGCACTTCATCCATAAAACAAACACCTGTCATACCCGAATGCCGGGTCGTCATGAACTTAACAATACCATTGTCCCGTCAAGCCAGTTTCAAAACCACCTGTGGCCGCACCTGCACTCCCGACGCGGTCCTTGCAGAGTTTTGAAGCTGGCTCCGTCAAAAAATAAATATAGCCGCCTTCCGCAAAACCGCCAGCCTGTGAAAGGATTTATTTTGGGCTTAAATCGCCAACACCTTGAAATGCGGGTGTGAAACAAGTATATTGAGTGTGCTGGAGATGAGGATGGAATCTTTGCCTTCACCGGGCTTGTCATACCCCGTCCGTCTGAAGCCAATGCCGGTTTTTTGTTTTGTCAAAGGAATGTCAGATGCTTGTACAAGGCCTATCCCAGACACAGGAGCTGCGTCAGGAGCAGATACTTGCTCCGCAGCAGATACAATCTCTGGAGATACTTCTTGCCCCGCTTCTGGAGCTTCAGACCAAGATATCGCAGGAGCTTGAGACCAATCCTACTTTGGAGCAGGTCTCCCCCGGGGGGGAGGATCTTGCCGGGGATGTCTTATCGGAGGCGGAGTCTGTTCAGAAGGAGAACAGTGGCGAGGAGGACCGGCAGCTTGACGACGACGGGGTGTCAGATATGTTGCAGCTCGCCGATTCATGGCATGAACATCTTCCGGATTGGACTTCTGTGCGGACAACCCCCGAGGACGCGGAGAAAAGACAGCATTTCTTCGATTCTCTGACAGTGGAGCAGTCTCTCCAGGAACAGCTGCTCGAGCAGCTCAGGCTGTCAGAGGCGGACGGCAAGATGAAGAGACTGGCCGAATTGATAATAGGCAGTATTGACGACAGCGGTTACCTCAGAAGCATAATGGCCGACCTTGCGACAGTCGCCGAGGTCGGAGAGAGGGAGATGAGGAAGGCTCTTGCTCTTGTACAGTCTTTTGACCCGCCAGGTATCGGCGCCGAGAATCTCAAGGACTGCCTTCTCCTGCAGCTCCGACGCAAAGGCATGGGCAACTCCAAGCTCGCCAGGCTGGTGGCCGACCACCTCGATGATATCGCGTCCAACAAACTTCCATCGGTGGCAAGGAAGCTGGGTGTTTCGATGGCCGAGCTGAACTCGCTGATAGAGGAAATGCGTTCTCTCAATCCCTACCCGGGCTCCGCGATCGCGCCGAACTCGCCGATATTCATTCTTCCCGAGGTCACCGTCGAGGAGAAAGACGGGGATTTCAGCCTCAAAGCCAACAACGAGCACCTGCCTAAACTGCGGATTTCGCAGCTGTACCTCAAGCTCCTCGATGATCCCGGCACCAACGCGGAAACCAGAGAGTATATCCGTGAAAAACTGCTCAAGAGCAAGGCTCTCCTGAAGAGCATAAGCCAGCGGCAGAGCACAATAACACAGATTGCCGAGGTGATACTGGACTCCCAGCACGGGTTTTTCAGCCACGGCATCGAGCATATGAGGCCGATGACGATGCAGCAGGTGGCCGACAAGCTCGGGCTGCACGAGACCACCGTCAGCCGGGCGATAGCCAACAAGTATATGCAAACCCCTTTCGGGCTGTTCGAGTTCAAATTCTTCTTCTCCAGCGGCTACCAGTCGCAAGACGGGGAGAACATCTCCAGCCGTGGCGTGATGGAGAAGATAAAGGACTTGATAGCCAGGGAAGACCCGAGAAAGCCGCTTTCAGACCTCAGGCTGGCAAAGATGCTCGATGAGCAGGGACTCAGACTTGCCCGCAGGACAGTGGCCAAATACCGTGAGGAAATGGGGATACCATCATCGCACCTGAGGAAGGAATACGAATGAAGCCCGAGAAAGACGTGCCGGAACTGATGCGGGAGCTTGTGACGTGGATCGCATCGGCCTTGGGCGCTGATGTTCCAATTCCTGTCATCGCCGGTCTCGCCCATTACCAGTTCGTGACCATTCATCCCTACTACGATGGCAATGGCCGGACAGCGCGTCTGCTGGCGACCTTTCTTCTGCATCAGCATGGATACGGATTGAACGGGTTCCTTTCCGTCGAGGAGTTCTATGCCCGTGATCTGGCGGGCTACTATGCCGCCTTGGCCGTGAACCCGCATCACAACTATTACATGGGGCGTGCGGTGGCCGATTTGAGCGACTGGATCGAATACTTCACCGCAACCTTGGCGCAAACTTTCGAGGCTGTCGCTGTCGAGGCCAGGCGCTTGGTGGGCGCTGGATTAAAACCCGAGCCCGCCTGCATGCGACATCTTGACCGGCGGCGAGAACCGTCCTGGCTATCTTCACACGGGAAGATATTATCGCCGCAAGTGATGTCGCCGAAGCATTGGGGCTTTCAGACCGCATGGCCAGGGTGCTGCTCAAATCATAGACCTCGGACGGCTGGCTGGAAGTGGCTGACCCCTCCCGCAAGGCACGTGCCTACAATTTATCGGCACAATATCGGCAATACATGGACAATTTATCGGCAATGATCGGACGAAACAAACCGCAAAGGACTCAGAGAACGCAAGGAACGCAAAGATGAAAACTGCATTGTCGCAGCTCTACAGACGATCCGAAGCGAGTTTTCTTCTGTTGAGGACTTCGAACGGGACTTCCCTTCGCTGTGCTTTGCTCTGGCCACGGGTGTCGGCAAGACCCGCCTCATGGGCGCGTTCATTGCCTAACTATATCAGGCGGAGGGCATCCGTAATTTTTTTTGTGCTGGCCCCGAACCTGACGATCTACAACAAGCTGATCGCCGACTTCACGCCCAACACGCCGAAGTATGTGTTCAAGGGAATAGGCGAGTTTGCCGTGCATCCCCCGCTCGTTGTTACCGGCGACACCTATCAGGACGGTCGCGGCGTTCGACCGGACGAGCAGCTGCCAGGTGTGGACTGCGGACACATCTGTCAGAAGAAGACGTTATTAACGTCCTTCAGTTCCATCAGCAAGCGCTGGTGAACCTTATTCATGCTCAGATGCAGCAGCACTACGTAGAATCGGCCAGTGCCTATGAGGCGCACGTGACGCAAGGCTTCCGCGCCCTTCGGGCAAACAATTACACGGCTGCGGCCGACGAGAATGACCGCTCGTTCCGCTCAACGATTCCCGAAGGCCAGCGCAACCGCATCGGCGCAATGTTTTTTAGTGACTGGTTGGCTTTCGTCTTTAGTCTCCTTCGTTGTCGTAATCGATTTTCTTCTTCGTTTTCACTGCCTGGAGATTCGATTACGATTGCCGCTTCGCTGTTGCATAGAATGCAACCTTACCCAACAAAGCCATTCGGCTGCGTTGGATTTTCTTGACTTTCAGGCTTCGGTGATGTAATTTCATGCGTTCGGGGCTGAGGCATGCTCCTGAAAATATTCTTGTTGTTTGCTGTTAAACGGCATGAGATGCCATTAAGCGGCAGAGGGGTCAGGATTAGTGCATTTCTGCGTAAGTCCTTGATGGAGAGCTTGGTGGTGGGGGGTGGATTCGAACCACCGAAGGCGTAGCCAGCAGATTTACAGTCTGCCCCCTTTGGCCGCTCGGGAACCCCACCGAAAAGGGATTGTGAAGATAGTGTGAAAAACGAGCTAGTCAAGCGCATTTATGGAAAATATCGGCATCATTCACGGAAAAAGTTACGGGTTCAAGGGATTTGACCGTTCCTTGATGCTGGTTGATGCGCACCAGAGGCGTAAAATCCGCATTGTCGTGCTTTCGGTGCATGTGGGGCTTGTCCTATTGCTTTTGTGCTGGAGTTTGGTGTCGAGTTTTTTTGCCCGTCACAAGCCTGCTGTGATAAAGGTCAATCTTGTCAGTCCGCCGTCAGATTTGTCTAAGGTTGATGCCCCGAAGCCTGTATCGCCCCCCTCCCCTGCGCCAGAGCCCGCCCCGGCTCCCGCGCTGAAGAAGCCTGTCGCGGTCAAGCCTCCGGAGCCTAAACCCGCACCAAAGAAAAGCAACCTGCTGCGTCCGGAGGACATAAAGATTTCTGACAAGGTTGTAAGAAACGACCCCGCACCGCCTGCACCCGTGGTTGCCACGCCCTCCGCAAAGGACATCGAGAGACAGCTCACTGCAGCCAGGAACAGCGTCAGGGTGAGTTCCCCCCAGGCTTCAGCGCCGGCGGCACGTGGAAATGTTTCCAGAAACTACTTTGACCAAGTCTCGGCTGTCATATACCAGACGTGGAGGCAGCCGTTGAAGTCCGAGCTTGGCGGGAGACTGCCGACGGTGGATGTGGAGTTCTCCTTGTCTGCCGATGGCAAGGTGGAGTCATCGAGGATCATCAGGCGCAGCGGGATAGCGGCGATGGACAGCTCCGCCGCAGAGCTGCTTGCCAATCTGAAAATGCTTCCCCCTCCCCCGTCCGGCAGCACGAAATTCACTGTGACACTCGAGATCATCGGGGCGAACTAGGTTTTATCACTCAAACGCCAGCCTCTTGTATGAAACCCTAAACTGATTGGCCCCTTACATTTGTTTTAAGTGTTTGCCTCCGACATTATCGACAATATCGTTATTTTCGACACTATCGAATCTGTCGAACCAACTGCATAATGGCGCCACTGCATTACATTTTTTTCGGGGGGTTAACTCTTTGGGTTGAAATTTGCGCAGCAAATTCCTATAAAGAATTCGCACCGTGAATTTTTTTCTGCATCATCTCTCGCACGACGGATCTGTCGTCGAAGTCGCTTCTTGTGCCGCGGCGTTCCTGATATGTCTCATGCCCCTTGCCTGCGATGAGGACGATGGCGTTCTCATCGGCCTGGACTATGGCGTGTCTTATGGCATCTTTGCGGTCGTGGATGATCTCGACCTTTGCCTTTGCGGGGATTCCATCGATTATTTGCGCTGTGATGTCCTCAGGGTCTTCCGAGCGGGGGTTGTCGTCCGTGATGATTATTTTTTCTGCGAATTCCGCAGCGACTGCGCCCATCCTGGATCTTTTGGACTTGTCCCTGTCGCCCCCGCAGCCGAATACCACCCATATTTTTTTGCATGGAGCCTCCTCACGCAAAGATTGGAGGACATTTTTCAATGCGTCGTCGGTATGCGCGTAGTCGACGACGGCAAACGGGCAACCCGGGTGGTTGAAGCCTTCCATCCTCCCAGGGACGGATGTGAGGTTTGCGATGCCCGCGATTATCTCGGCATTATCAATGCCCATCACAGAGGCGGCAAGAAATGCCGCCGCGGTGTTGTAGGCGTTGAATGTCCCGTGGAGCGAGGATTTCAACACTAGCTTGAGTCCCCTGAAGGTGATTTCCACCTCGATCCCGGCCTTCGAAGCGGAGACACTTGATATTTTGGCGTCAGGGCTGCCGTTTTTCCCGTAGGATAGTGCGCCGTCGAGCGAGGAGTGCAGGCGGCTGCCATAGGCGTCATCTGTGTTTATCACTGCCCTGGAGGTGTCCGCAAGATGCCCGGTGAAAAGTATGCTCTTGGCGGAGAAGTATGACTCCATGTCCTTGTGGTAGTCCAGATGGTCCCCCGTGAGGTTGGTGAATACCCCTGCCTCGAACACGATGGTTCCGACGCGGTTTTGGGAAAGTGCATGGCTTGACACCTCCATTGCCGCGAGGCGGCAGCCGGAGTTGCGGAATTCGCAGAGCAGCCTCTGGAATTCCATCGGGTCGGGTGTTGTCCACCTCGCCGGGACACTCATCCCGGGACAGCTGTACTCCACGGTCGAAATCAGCCCGCATTTCCCGGAGACTCCGCCAAGGATGCTCCTCAGCAAATATGCCGTGGTGGTCTTGCCGTTTGTCCCGGTTATACCCACGATTTTCAAATCCCTCGCAGGATACCCGCAGAACAGCTCGGCAAGCCTTGCATAGGCGGTATGGGAGTTCTTCACGCGGATGTAGGCTGTCACGGCGGCGGGGATGCCGGCTTCTTCTGGAGAGAGGCTGCCGACTATCAGTGCAGCACCTTTGGCAAGAGCCTCCGGGATATGGTCGTGCCCGTCGTTGAGCGAACCCTTGACGGCCACGAAGACCCAGCCGGGTGCGAGCTCGCGGGAATCGTTTGAAAGTCCGGCGAATTCCCGGCCCCCCTCCCCTGACCCGACACAGGTATCCAAGGTGTCACCAAGCGCCCCGAGAATCTCATCTATCCCTATAGCAGACACACAAACTCCCGTTCGTCATTCACAAAACATACCGCAAAAAACTCCCCCTTAAACTATCATGCGTATTGTATTAATCCAAAACAGTCATTTTTGAGATTTAACTGCTTTATTTAGGATCATGGGATATGGAGATTGCAGACGAGCTCGCCCGGGTATTTCTCTCCGTCGACCAGCGTCCGGGAATAGTTGCGTTGCCTGTCAACCGCCACATACACTCTGGCATCCATCCTAAGAGGCCTTATGACCACCGACACCGGGGCATCCAAACTCACGGCGAATTCATACTTCTTCCTGACCGGTTCAACCTCGCGCAGCCTGTAGCTTTTGCCGTCAACCTCAAGCAAGATATCGCCTGGAAGAGCCCAGACGAGTTCAATGCATAAATTGCCGTCACCCCCCACGCTTGCCACATCTCCGGGAGGATTGAATAGTTTCTCGATAGGCACACCCTCGTGCAGCTCCAAGGGTTCCCATAAACCAAAAGTGTAAGGTCCATTGTCTTTCAGCACCGCAGATCCGCCACTCGAAAAACAATAAACCCCGTGAGGTCTGGCAATACGCATGATTCCCGACTCCAGTTGGCTACGGTAAAAATCATACCCGAAATTGACTGCGAAGAAGGAAGCCAGAAGGGCAAGGCACATGCGTATGCTCAGTGCGCCCTTGGAAAAGATTTTGAGCAGTCTGTCCAGGAACCCGCCGGCGAACACTGCAAGCAGAGGCAGGACAGGCAGTCTGAAACGTGCAAGGATATAAAATGCCACCGTCCCGGCACAGTAAGACAAAACCAGATACAGCAACACCTGCTCCCTGATGCCTACAGAGGTGAATCCACGGGCACTCCCGCTCACCCCTGCAGCAGATTTCCTCAAATATCTTGCCGCGCACACCAGACAGCCTGCGACGGAGCTCAACACACCTGAGAGCCCCAGCACGAGCAGAATTACTGATGCCGGGACTATGTTCATCGGTATGACGGTGATCTTCCCGCCGGGAACAATCACGACATCCCCGGGGATAAGGCCAAATATCTGGAGCAGCGGACTCATCAGCCCCTGGTGCTCAATCGCTATGTTGTTAGGTATCTCACGCCTGTCCCAGAACAAAAGCAGCTTCCTCCACTGCAGCTCTGCAAATGCGGCCGGCTCCCTCGTGACCCATGCAAGAATACGCTTCCATACCGGGAAAGACTCTTCGGTTGACATCCAGTAGCTATATGTCTCCGGGTACTCCATCGGGCCCGGCCCCATGCCGGGCTCACGCCCACCCGGCGGGGCTTCTGGTGTATTGCCCAGTGCCAGCACCGCTCCGGCAGCAGTTGAAGGGCCGCAGAGCTTCCCGGTGACAACCGTGTTCCGCAATGAAAAGGGGATCTGTGGCAATATCACCATCGCCAAATACACCACAGCCGGCAAGAGTCTGAATAAACTCGAGTTTTCCCTCCTCCATGTTGATACGACACTGCACAGCGCCAAGCCGGGGACAAAGAACCACATGTTGCCACGCGTAAGGATCCCAAGGCCGGTGAACACTCCCGCGAGCCCCCAGCCAAGCACCCCGGAAACCCTGCTGTACGTCCCGGAACAGCACTTCATCACAGTATAGAAAACAAGGATTACCCAAAACGCCTGCAAAGTGTCCACAAGATGGTAGGGAACATACATGATCATCACCGATGACAGCGCCACCAGAAGCCCTGATATTATTCCCGCACGACGCCCCCAAAGCATGGAGCATGAGACAATTGAGATCCAGACAGTCGCCGCCGAAATCAGACACTGCGAAAATATAAGAGGCCATGGGCCGAAACCGAAGAGCCACTTCACAACGGGAAGGAATGCGACATAATAAAACGGCTGGTAGTAAAACTCGCCCTCATAATCCCCCCTCACGATATCCTCAGAATATTTTTTATAGGTGTACATGTCCGTGCACACCGAAGGGGCGACGACCTGAGGGTCATTAGCCAGAAGGTCGCGGGCGACCATCAGACGCAGAAACAGAGCAAAAAGGACTGTCAGACCCGCCCATAAGTAGAAATATCTCCTCATTCCGACACCTCCGTCGGCTGGGTGTCCATTTGCAGAAGCCTCCTTTTTTCTTCTGCGGAGCTGCCCTCGAGGCTTTTCAGCAAATCCAGCCTTCCGGCGGCAAAATCGTCCCGGGCCTTCAGCTCCACAGCTCTTCCCTTGGCCTCTGGATCCCCAAGCATGTCCCTCAGAGCGACAGCATATCGCTCTGACCATATCTCGTGCCCCGCCTCAAGCTCGGGGATGTCACGTGTGATCTCGTATATCTCCAATCTCGCATCAGCGGTATCCTCATTCACTTGGAACTCCACACATTCGTGACCTTCAAGATCACCAGAATCATCTTCGGAGATCATTGTTCCCGCAAAATGACGAATCACCACGGAAGCAAGCAAGAGAAACAAGACAACTAGAGTCCATTTCAGAGCATTCTCCGCACAACCGCTATGTCCTCTCCGACCTGACATCTCAGCATCTCCACATCTGCATAGCACCGTTCCTCACGGATATAACCCACAAACTCGACCTCAAGTTCCTTGCCGTAAATATCGCCTTCAAAGTCAAGCAGGTGAATCTCGATGTCGTACTCCATCCGCCCAATCCCGGAAAAAGTCGGCGACACGCCCACAGAAATCGCCGCGCGATAACTGTGCCCGCCATGGCGTGCATAGCCTGCATATACACCGCGAGGAGGGATAACTCCGTGCGAAATTCGCAGATTCGCCGTCCGGAAACCCAAAACCATGCCCCCCTTGCTGGCGCCATGAATAACCTCGCCTGAGACACTGTAGTTCCTGCCGAGCATTTTCGCGGCCTCCTTCAACATTCCGCCGCTGACCGCCCTCCTTATCGCGCTGCTGCTAACCCGCGCCCCGTCAAGTTCGAGCTCTTTTACCGCGCAAAGCTCGAAACCGTGTACAAGCGCATATGCCTCGATTGTCCCGACATCACCCTCTCCGCCCCGCCCAAAACGCCAGTCCTCCCCTACGACAACCGCCGTTATCTCCACACCTCGGGAATCAAGACAGGCCTCCAGGAAATCCCCCGCACACATCATGGCGAATTCCTGCGTAAAGGGGAGCACCACAACCCACTTAACCCCCAGATTGCCCAAGAGATTCAGCCTTGCCCCCATGGGGGTAAGCACCAGATGCCGCTCATCCGGGCGCAAAACCTCGCGCGGATGCGGGTCAAATGTCATTA
>JAFGFR010000260.1 GCA_016930955.1 Victivallales bacterium
AGGTGAAAAGAGAGATGTTCATAAAATGTTATATGCAAATATCTTAACTGTCATTTTTGAGATTTAACTGCTTCATTTAGGTTCATTCGGTGTATCACTGGCTGACTTGCTGGCTATCAGGCACGCTTGCGATGGCATAGCCATCGGAGCTCCATATGACTGGAAGCTTTCCCTCCCTGGCCAGACAGATCAACATTCCGGCAAGAATCATGTTTTTCTCTTCGTACATGCTTAAAAGGTCTGGATTGTTGTTTTCGTGCCCGACAAGAACATACTTTATCCCGTTTGCGACTAGAGCTGCATATAGTTCATCATGGCTGTCGGGCAAAGGGGTGAAATATTTCGACTGGAAAAAGGGAGTTCCTAGCTCGTAGCGTATTGGGACATAGAGTCCCCTCCTCTCGAAAAGCAAGAGCGCTTTCGAGTCGTCATTTGCAAGGCTGTATAGTTTTTCGAGCGCCTTGACATAGGCTTGGTCTTTTGTGGCGCCTGCAATGAATTTGAGTGGATCATGCCTCCGGACAATAATATGCTTCCATGAAAAGAAATAATGGCTTGTCCTGAGTTGGGGGAAGGATAAAAGGCACCCTGAAAAAATAAACATAAGTGCAGTTCTGACGAATACCGTCGGCACACGGGTCAACACCCGAATGGCACACAGACAAAGCAAAAGCAGCATAGGGACCAGGAAGCGTGTCTGCTGTGCTGTAAAGAACCAGAAGATATAGTATCCTGTTATGCAGATCGGAATGCAGATGTCTTTGAACTTAACAGGCCGTGCCATGCTGTGGCGCAGGCCTGCAAGACAGACAGCGATCATTACAGGCAGAATCCAGCCTGCGGATATGCCGTCGAAGAGGTCATCTGCAAAAGCCAGCATGACAGGCAGACTGAAAAAAGAGAAAACACCGCTGCCGCCATACCTTGCCGTGACCATTGCCGAGTGGAAGTCCGAGACTGCGACATATGCCTGGTTTGACGGGGTAAAGACCCTTGCCAGCATGGGGAAGGTCGGGTTTCCCGTGTCGATGAATGGTCGGAGATAGAACACCACGGCGAAGATTAAAAATCCGACGGAAAAAACAAGCGTGGCAAGGCCTATCCTTTTTGCCGTGGGAGATTGCCGCCGTGACAGTACAACAAGAAGAGACAATGCGGCAGGGGCGAGCCCATTTAGCTTGACCGCCGCCATGGCGCCGGCAAGGACTCCGCATATCGCGACATTGCCGTGGCAAAGGTTTCTGGAAGGATTGCGCAGCGTCACCATCAAGCATGATGCGAAATTCAAGAGCACGAACACCTCGGCATAGGCTTCTCTGACGACATTGAAAAAGATCGGGGAGAAGATGAAGACGAAAGAGAAGGCTGCAGCCAGCCGCTTTCTCCCATGCCGGGCGAAAAGCAGATACACCGCGAAAAAGAACACCATGAAACAGTACCACACGAGCAGCCGCGGAAACAATACCCCGCCCGAGAGAATCCCTAAGGTGTAAACAAGCTGCGGCAGCGAGGGGAATCCTGAATATGGGTTGTCGGCAAAAACCTCGACATTGTTTGCCGCAATCCAACGGTAAGGGAGTGCAATATGGTAGGTCATCTCGTCCCATCCACTCGGGTAGCAGAGGGCAGAGCCAAGCGTATAACAACCGAACACGAACAAAATGATCGAAAAATGCAGGTTTTTACGGATAAACCTGCACGCGTTAGACAGTATGCCACGGCATGACAGGCACAAATAGGGAACAGCAAAGATCAACCCTATGGACCATGCCATGTACCCGTGAAGCCCTTTTGCCATCCCCAATGCCAGAGCAACGAGCGCGAGGGCATTTATACCCAACGCGAATGCGACGACAGCCTTCGAATACGGTTCAAGCTTGACCCTGTCACCGAAAAACTTTATGATACAATTCCCGGCTGAATGGGCGGCGGCGACAAAAACAACCGATGCCAGCATCGTTATCCCGAATCCCGGATGCATTCCTTGTAACCATTCCAGCATCTTTGTTGTGCCCATCCTTATTACCATGGGGTGAATTGTATAAGGGCCAGCGCCATGGTCTCCCGCCGACGATAGGAGGTCTGGAGCTCCAACTCGTCCGCATTCTTTTCTTTTTTTTTCAGAACCGCCGGTCTGTTTTCACAACTGTTCGTTCAGGCAGGTCTCATCCAGCTAGCGGAAGAGCCTATAATAATTTGGTGTTCCGGACTCAAACGGTAAAATCTATCACCTGCCTCGAGTGCATTCAAGTCCAGGCGAGAGCCACTTTTTTGCGCCGCGGCTTTGAATTGGGTGTTTCCCGGTGTAGTTTAGGCTCGGAGTTTGGGCAGTTCCCTGGAGGCATGAGGATTTTGAGAGATATGCTTGTTGGAAAAGTTTTGCGGGTGTTGCTTGCGGCGGTGGTTTTGCTGTTGATTCAAGGCTGCTGGAAGAAGCCACCTCCGCACAATCCTGAGGTGACGGTTTACACGGTTGACGAGCGCGAGGTTGACGAGGTTTTGACTCTTGTGGGCAAGATAGTCGCCGACTTCAAGGTTGATCTGGTCGCCAGGGTGGATGGGTTTCTCGAGAAACGAGCCTTTGACGAGGGGGCGTTTGTGAGAAAGGATGAGATGCTCTTCCAGATCGAGAAGGATCAGTATCAGGCCGCGGTGGATCAGGCAGAGGCAAACCTCGCTATCAAGGAGGCGGTGCTCAAGAACGCTGTCATCAGCTATGAGAGGATGAAGTATCTGCGGGGGAAGGATTCTGTCAGTGAGGCCGATTTGGACAAGGCCACGGCGGACAAGGACGCGGCTGTGGGCGAGCGCGACGCGGCCAAGGCAATGCTCGCGGATGCCAGGGTCAAGCTGGGCTATACCGACATAAAAGCACCTTTTGACGGGAGGGTGGGGCTTTCCACATACACTGTCGGGAATGTTGTCGGCCCGGCAAGCGGGGCATTGGCCTTGCTTGTCTCGCTCGACCCGATATGCGTGGAGTTCAGTGTCCCTGAGCCAGAATTTTTGCGGAACCAGCTCAAGGCCGTCAGCAGGGGAATACCATTTGAGGAATATATATCCAACTTGAAGGTTGGCCTGACGCTTTCAGACAAGACGGAGTATAAGTTAAACGGGAAGGTTTATTTTTGGGACAATGTCGTGCAATCCGGGACAGGGACGGTGCTGATGAGAGCCAGGTTCGAGAATCCTGATTTTGTCCTCGTGCCCGGCCAGTATGTCAGGGGGAACCTGCGAAGGGCCGTCCCGCTGAAGGAGCTTGTCATGCCACAGGCCGCCATGCAGTTCGCGCTGGGCAGCACCTTCGTGATGACAGTTGACGAGAACGACACTGTCCGCAACAAGACGGTCGAGACAGGCTACCGATATCAAGACATGGTCGTGGTGCTTGACGGCCTCAAGCCCGGTGACAGGGTTGTCACGGGGGGGATACAGAAGGTCAGGGAGGGCATGCGCGTTGCCCCGGTGCAAGACGAGTCCCCGCAGGGAAAAAGCCCAGGGCCCGGCAAAGAAAAGCCGGAGATCGAGGAAGTGAACCAGAATCAGATACTCTGACGGCAGGTAAACATGTTCAGCCTTTTTTTTATCCGCCGGCCTAAGTTCTCCTTCGTCATCTCTATCGTGATCACCATCGCCGGTTTGATCGCCATACGCATGCTCCCCGTCGAGCAGTACCCGCAGATCACCCCCTCACAGGTCAGCATCTCGACCAGCTATATCGGCGCCAACGCCGAGACAGCCGAGAGAATGGTCACAACCCCCATCGAGACCGAGGTGAACGGGGTGAAGAGAATGATGTACATGTCATCGAAAAGCTCGGCCAGCGGTGATGTGACCATCAACGTCTCGCTGGACATCGGCAGCGACGGCGACCTCAACACCGTGAACGTTAAGAACAGGGAGGCCATAGCCGAGCCTCTGCTCCCGGACGAGGTGAAGAGGCAGGGCGTGAAGGTCGAGGAGCAGTCCACCGACATGCTATGCATCATAGCGCTTAACTCCCCCAGCGGTGAGTTTGACGAGCTTTTTCTCGCGAACTACATGAAGGTTTACGTCCAGGACACTATCGCCAGGATCCCTGGAGTCGGCAAGGCCAACCCTTTCGGGGACAAGTCTTACTCGATCAGAATCTGGCTCGACCCGGTAAGGATGTCAAGCCTGGACCTCACCACCCAGGACGTGATAGGGGCGATAAACGAGCAGAACATGGATGCCCCGGTCGGGCAGATAGGCTCAGCTCCGTCCAATGACACTCAGCAGTTCACCTACGTCCTGCAGACAGAGGGCAGGCTCTCCGAGGTCGAGGAGTTCAAAAATCTCATCGTCAAGGCTTCCGCCGACGGGTCTTTCGTGCGCGTCAGGGATGTCGCCAACGTCGAGCTGGGGGCATATGACTACAGTGTGCAGTCAATGCTCAACGGCAAGCCGGCGACCCTTCTGGCCATCTATCAGCTACCTTCCGCCAATGCTCTGAATGTTGTAAGAGACATCAGGGTCGAGATGGAGCGCCTGTCGAAAAGATTCCCTCCGGGGATACAATACGATATCGTGTATGACACCACCACCTTCATACAGGCCTCGATCCACGAGCTTGTGATGACTCTCTTCATCGCTGTCCTGCTTGTCGTTCTGGTGACCTACGTGTTCCTTCAGGACTGGCGCGCGACAGTCATACCGGCGCTGGCGATACCCGTCTCGCTCATCGGCACCTTCGCCGTCCTCTCGGCACTGGGATACTCCATCAACACAATTACCCTCTTCGGGCTTATCCTCGCCATCGGGATAGTCGTTGACGACGCCATAACAGTGATCGAGAGCGTGAAGCACAAGATGGACATCGAGGGGCTGCAGCCTGTCGAGGCGACCGAGGAGACGATGAAGCTCGTCACATCCCCGGTGATCGCCACCACACTTGTGCTGATGGCGGTATTCGTGCCTGTGATGTTCCTGCCGGGGATGACGGGGGTGCTATACAGGCAGTTCGCCGTGACAATCGCCGTTGCGGTGGGTATCTCCTCGATAAACGCACTGAGCCTGAGCCCTGCCCTCTGCGCAAGCATCCTGATACCGGGGGCCAAGCCGCCCGCATTCTTCAACGCCTTCAACAGGCTCTTCGACAAGACGACCTCCGGTTATATGAGCTGCGTGAGCCGCCTCATCAGGAAGATCGCGCTGGTTTGTACCGCCACGGCCGCCCTGATGGCGGTGTCATGGCTGATATACAGCCATCTGCCCACCGGATTCATCCCCGAGGAGGACCAGGGTTACTTCATGATCCATGTCCAGCTCCCCGAGGGCGCAGCGCTGCCAAGGTCTAGCCGCGTGGCCAAAAAAATCAGGGAAATCTGCGCCAGTGAGGAGGCAGTGAAGAATGTGATCACAGTCTCCGGCTACAACACCCTCTCAGGCATCGCCGCGCCCAATTCCGTCTTTATCGTGGTCGTCCTGAAGCCTTGGGACGAGCGCAAGGACAGCCAGAGCAAGGTGCTCGGCAGGGTGCAGAAGGCACTGTCATCCGTCAAGCAGGCCTCGATAAACGCCTTCTCCACTCCGGCTATTCGCGGGCTTGGCACCACCGGGGGATTCGAGTTCGTCCTCCAGGACTACGACAACGTCCCCTCGTCCGAGCTCGCCAAAGTGCTGGGCAAGCTGCTTATAGCGGCCAACAAACAGCCCGAGATATCAAGGGCATACAGCTCGTTCCAGGCGAATACGCCGCAGATATTCATTGACATAGACCGCGACAAGGTCAAGACGCTGGGCATCGAGCTCTCAGATGTCTTCAACGCGCTCCAAACCAACCTCGGGGCGTACTATGTGAACGACTTCAATCTTTTCGGCAAGACCTTCAAGGTGCTTCTGCAGGCCCACAGCGACTACCGGGACGACATCTCCAGGCTTCATTCGATCGAGGTGCGTTCTGCCAGCGGCGAGATGGTGCCGGTAATGACTCTGCTGTCATACGAGTCAATTCTCGGCCCCCAGGTGATCGAGCACTACAACCTTTTCCGGTCGGCCACGGTCAACGGGTCTCCCGCGCCGGGCTACAGCTCGGGACAGGCAATCAAGGCAATGGAGAGGGTCGCCGCCGAGACCCTCCCGAATGGCTTCGGATACGAGTGGACCAGCATGGCATACCAGGAGATAATCGCCGGCAACCAGGTATCCATCATATTCGCGCTCGCTCTGATCTTCATCTACCTCTTCCTCGTGGCCCAGTACGAAAGCTGGATGATCCCATTCGCCGTGATGCTCTCAGTCCCACTGGCATTCTTCGGAGCACTCTTTGCACTGATGATACTGCGTATAGACAACAACATCTACACCCAGGTGGGCTTCGTCCTCCTCTTCGGACTGGCAAGCAAGACAGCCATCCTGATCGTCGAGTACGCCAAGGATCAGCATGACGTGCACAAGCGCGATATACTCGAGTCCGCCGAGACTGCAGCACATCTCCGTTTCCGTCCGGTGCTGATGACAGCGCTGTCATTCGTCCTCGGTGTCACCCCGCTCGTCGTGGCCACTGGTGCAGGTGCAGCATGCCGCAGAGCACTCGGCACCGCCGTATTCGGGGGAATGCTCTTCTCCGCCATATTCGCCACGATCCTCGTCCCCGCATTCTATGTCATCGTGCAGAAGATCATCAAACACAAACCCTGAAAGACATCCGTCCCGGCTGAGTCTGTCTGCGGAAGTCTCTCGGTATTGCCTCGCACATTCGCATATTGATCATCGCCCTGAATAAATTGCATGACCGGCAAGCATTGCCCCTGATCCGCCAAGCTCTGGAGAACAGAAACCATTTCTATCCTGTCTTCTGCGCCGGAATTGAATTCCTTGATGAGCTTGGTGAAGAAGAGGACCGCATGCGGCTTGAATTCTGGGCGAAATATCCCGAATACAACACTCGGACTGCGGCTCGGGATGCACTCAAACATCGGCAACATACTTGATGGCGAGAAGGTTGCAGACGGAGTCCTGATAGACCGCGTGGAGCA
>JAFGFR010000261.1 GCA_016930955.1 Victivallales bacterium
ATTTTCTTGCGGGGCGGTACTTTGGAGTACATCGAATTTCATTTTTCGAGTCCCTGTATGCTAGTGGCACCTGTAGTATAGCTTAACTCCTCCTTTCAGCGCGTTGCAAATCCGCCTGTAGCCATAGGTCATGCGTTGTGTTTTCTGGACTTTTGGATGATGGTGTCCTTGTTCTCCATTGTGGGGTCGGGGCTCGGGTAGTCGGAGTTGAAATGGAGTCCTCTGCTTTCTTTTCTCTGCATTGCGGAGTCAATGATGATCTCGGCGACGGATGCGATGTTGCGTAGCTCGATTATATCGGGGGACACTATGAAGTCCCAGTAGTATTTCTCGATTTCCTTGCGGATGTTCTTGATTCTTGCCTTTGCGCGTTCGAGTCTTTTGTTAGTGCGGACTATCCCCACGTAGTCCCACATGAAGTGCCTGATCTCGTCCCAGTTGTGCGAAATGACGACGATCTCGTCTGAATCCGTGGCGTTGCCGGAGGTCCACAAAGGGATGTTGCCTGAAGGTTTGGTCGAGATGATCTCGTGAAGAGATTCGGCAATATTTTCGGCTGCGAATTTCGCAACCACGAGAGCTTCGAGGAGGCTGTTGCTTGCGAGTCGGTTGGCACCGTGCAGGCCGGTACAGGCATTCTCGCCCAGGGCGTACAATCCTTTGATCCCGGTGAAGCCGTTAAGATCTGTCTTGATGCCTCCGCAGCAGTAATGTGCCGCGGGGACGACCGGCACGGGCTCATCGGCCATGTTTATGCCGGCTCCAAGGCATTTCTCGAAGATGTTCGGGAAACGTTTCTTGATGAAGTCCCCGCCCTTGTGGCGGATGTCAAGGAATACGCATTCCAGCCCGTAGGTCTTCATTTCGTTGTCTATTGCCCTTGCGACGATATCTCTTGGGGCGAGTTCTCTCTGCGGGTGGTACTTGTGCATGAACTCAATGAGTTTGCCCGAGGAGTTGTATCGCTTGAGCAATGCGCCCTCGCCCCTGAGTGCCTCGCTGATGAGGAATGACCGCAGCTTCTGGTTGAACAGTATGGTCGGGTGGAATTGGTAGAACTCCATGTTGGCTATAGGCGCGAATGCTCTGTAGCACATTGCGACCCCGCCTCCGCAGGACACGTCGGGGTTTGACGAGTACAGATAGACCTTCCCGGCACCCCCGGCGGCCACAACGGTAGCGTGGCTGGTGAAGGTTACAACTTTATTTGATGCTATGTCGAGTGCGTATGCGCCGAGTGCGCAGTCCTCTCCGAGCCATCCGAGTCGTGATGATGTGATGAGGTCTATCGCGATATGGTTTTCGAATGTGGAGATATTTTTTTCTGCCATGGCGGCGTTGACAAGGGTGGACTCGATCTCCTCTCCGGTGATGTCGCCTGCATGCAGCACCCTGCGTTCGGTATGACCACCCTCCTTGCCTAGGTCGAAATCATCCTTGTGGCTGGTGTGCCCCATCTCGCCGCGTGTCGTGAATTTCGCGCCAAGCGTGATGAGATGGTTGATTACCTCCGGGCCGGACTCGACAATCTTGGTCACTGCATCCTCGTTGCAAAGGCCCGCACCGGCAGCAAGGGTGTCCTGAATATGCTGTTTGAAGGAGTCCTTGGCATCAATAACACACGCCACGCCTCCTTGGGCATGGGCAGTGTTTGATTCCTCGAGGTTTTTTTTTGTAATTACGGCGACAGAACCATGCGGGGCGAGTCGCAAGGCTGTGGCCAGCCCCCCAAGACCGCTGCCAATGACCAGAAAGTCGAAATGTAAAGTGTTCATTCTGTCAAAAACTTGGGACTACCCTGGAAAAAGCTGTTAGTCGGATTTGCCGTGTTTGTCGGGCCAATTGAAATTGATGTTGACCTCCTCATGTCTTACGGTACATGCGGAGTGCATGGAAATCAAGACTGGAAAGTCAAAAGAGCCAATTTCAGAACTCCCCGCGGGCTGCAATATTTCGAGTCTGGGTCTGTCTGTGGGGTCGAGAAGTCTGAAGTTTGGCAGGGGTTATTGTTGCCCAGCGAGGTTTGCGATGTCCAGATTTCTTGCGGCGGCGGTCTCGTCGAGTCTCCCGACAGGGGTTGTCGAGGGGAAGGACTTGAATTTCTCTGGGTTTTCTTCTGCGAGCTCCGCGATTTCTATCATTGCCTCGATGAAGTGGTCGAGTGTCTCTCTGGACTCGGTCTCGGTCGGCTCGATCATGAGCGCTTCTTTTACGATAAGAGGGAAATAGATGGTTGGGGGGTGAATGCCTTTTTCTATTAGAGCCTTGGCGATGTCAATGGCATGGACGTTGTTCCTGGCCTGCCTGGCCGCGGAGAACACGCATTCGTGCATGCATGTCCTTTCGCGGGAGGCATCGTCGAAATGGTTCTTGAGTTTTTGTCTGACGTAGTTCGCGCTCAGGACGGCATTCTCGCTGATTCTGGGGATGCCCTCGCGCCCGAGTGTCAGCAAATATGCGTAGGTCCTGAGGATGATGGAGAAGTTGCCGTAGAAAGGTGCGATGTAGCCTATGGTGTTGTCGTGGTTGTATTCGAGGGCATATGTTCCATCGCTTCTTTTTGCGACTCTTGATATTGGGAGGTATGGTACGAGCTTATCTGCCACTCCGACGGGTCCAGCGCCGGGCCCGCCGCCGCCGTGGGGGGAAGAGAATGTCTTGTGGAGGTTGATGTGCATGACATCAAAACCCAGGTCGCCCGGGCGTACTCTTCCGATGATGGCGTTGAGGTTTGCTCCGTCGCAG
Organism: Victivallales bacterium; assembly: GCA_016930955.1. Classification (GTDB taxonomy): domain Bacteria; phylum Verrucomicrobiota; class Lentisphaeria; order Victivallales; family JAADHT01; genus JAFGFR01. The sequence goes on from JAFGFR010000261.1 coordinate 2,746, forward strand.
TACGCGAGCCCGCCGGCCTCGTGGACAAGGTTGCATGCCTCCCTGGTGTTCTGGTCGTAGAGTCCGAGGGTGTTGGGGCAGGTCAGCATGATTCCGGCGACACTGTTGTCGAGCGAGGCCTTGAGCGCCGTGATGTCTGTGTTGCCTTTCTCGTCGGTGGGTATCTCTTTTGTCTCGAAGCCAGCGACAGCGGCGCTTGCGGGATTTGTCCCGTGAGCCGAGTCAGGGATGAGCATGACTTTTCTGCCGGTCTCGCCGGCGGCCTTGTGGTGTGCCGCAATAAGCATCACTCCCGTAAGCTCGCCGTGTGCGCCGGCGAGAGGCTGCATTGTAAACTGCTTGAATCCGAGCAGGTTGCTTAGTAATCTTTCAGTCTCATAGATCACCTCAAGCGCGCCCTGGGTCAACGCGCCGCCTCTTCTGAGCTGTGGCAGCAGGGGATGCAGCAGTGTGAATCCCGGCAGGGCGGCGATACGCTCGTGGAATTTGGGATTGTACTTCATGGTGCACGAGCCGAGAGGGTAGAAATGCGTATCCAAGCCAAAGTTTTTCCTGCTGAGCAGCAGGAAGTGCCTTATGACATCCAGCTCCGAAGCTTCTGGCAGCTCGGCCTTTGTGGAACGTCTGAGGCTCTGCGGTATCCGGGATTCATCCGGGACATCCATTTTGGGCAACGACGACCCAGTCCTGCCGGGTGAGCCTTTGTCGAAAACAAGCTTCATAGCACAGCCTCCATCGCGTTGGCGAAGGACTTGATCTCCTCGCGGGTGCGTTTCTCGGTCACCGCTATAAGGAGCTGGTTCTTGCGGTCCTTATAGTATCTGCCCAGCGGGAAGCCGGCGGCAAAACCCTTGTCGATCATTTTCCCCGCGATCTCAGAGGCATCGGAAGGAAGCTCGACGACAAACTCGTTGAAGAACTGCTGATCCTCGGGGGCTTTGACTTTTCCCGTCTTGATCAGCTCCTCCCTTGCGAATGCGGCCTTGGCGGCGCAAAGCTCGGCGACCTCGACCAGGCCGTTTTTACCGACACATGAGAGGTATGCCAGCGCGGACAAGGCGCAGAGATTTTCGTTCGAGCAGATATTCGACGTTGCACCGGCGCGGCGTATGTGTTGTTCACGTGCCTGCAGCGTCAGCACAAACCCTTCCCTCCCGGAGGCATCAAAAGCCTTCCCCGCAATCCTCCCGGGCATCTTGCGGAGCAACTGACGCTGCACCGCCATGAAGCCCAGATAGGGACCGCCGAAATTCAGCGGCATGCCCAGGCTCTGCCCCTCGCCTGTGACAATGTCGAACCCCATTTCGCCAGGGGTTTTAAGGACAGCCAGAGCAATGGGGTAGGCGGAGCACACGGCGAGCGCGTTTTTCGAGTGGGTCTGTTCGACCAACATGGACAAATCCTCGATCGTGCCGAACGCGTCAGGATACTGCATCAAAACGCACGCGGTCTCATCATCAATTGCAGCAGCAAGCTCCTTCTGGTTGGAGCAGAAATCACCAGGCGACACCTCTTTAAGCTCTATTTTAAGGTTCGAGCTGTAGCAGCGGATCATCTCTCTTAATATCGGCGATACTGAGCCGGAAATGACGGCCTTTCTTCTACGGGTGGCCCTGACCGCGAGCATCATCGCCTCGAACAGTGCCGTGCCGCCATCGTACATCGAGGCATTCGCCGCAGGCATGCCAGTGAGGCGACATATCGCGGACTGGTACTCGTAGATGGCCTGTAACGTCCCTTGTGATGCCTCGGGCTGGTAGGGGGTGTATGCAGTGTAGAACTCAGACCGTGAGGTTATTTCAAATACAGCTGCGGGTATGATGTGGTCGTAGTACCCGCATCCGAGGAAGTTCACCAGTCCGGTGGCATTCCGGGAAGCCAGCTTGAACAAATAGCTGACAACCTCGAATTCGGACAGTCCCGGGGGTATCTCGTCCAGTGCCGGTGCAGGCTCTTCAATCCCAGCTTTCTTCCACAGTTCCTCTATCGAGCCGCAGCCGACAGTCTTCAGCATCTCAGCCCTGTCGGCATCGGTGTTGGCTATATATGGCATCACTTACCCTTGGCAAGGAACTCCGTGTACTGGTTTGCAGTCATCAGGTCCTCGATCTCGACAACGTCGAAATTCTCGATTTTGCATATCCATCCTTCCTGTTCGGCGGCGGAGTTTATCAGTCCTGGAGCATCTTCAAGCTCTCGGTTGGATTCCTTCACTGTGCCGCTGATCGGGGCATAAACGTCCGATGCAGCCTTGACCGACTCGACCATGGCTAACTTGTCCCCGACAATTACATCCAGCCCTTTCTCGGGAAGCTCCACGAAAGTCAGGTCGCCAAGCTCCTCCGCAGCGTGCTCAGTTATGCCTACCGTGGCAATGTCACCTTCAATTTCAACCCATTCGTGATCTTGTGTGTACTTTTTCATCACACTCCCCTAAACTTCATCTCTTGCTACTTTTCGAAACCCGGATTTCGGGACGACCATAATTCTGCCTCAATAACGGGCAACATAACGGGGATAAAAGAAAATACAACAGGGGCCGAGGAAAAAAAATCAGACAATTAACGGGAAAAAAAAGGCGCACGGAAATCCATGCGCCTTGAATGTCAGGGGAATCGCGATGATTACATCATTCCACCCATTCCACCCATTCCACCCATTCCACCTCCGCCACCTGCCGGTGCGGGGGATTCCTTTTCGGGCAGGGCGGTGATCAGGCACTCGGTCGTCAGCAGCAGACCTGCGATCGAGGTCGCGTTCTGCAGTGCCGAACGGGTGACCTTGGTCGGGTCGAGAATCCCGGCCTTGAGCATGTCGACATATGTGCCGGTGGCCACGTCGAAGCCCTCGGCGCCTTTGCGCTTCGCAACTTCCTGGACGACTATGCTGCCTTCGTATCCGCCGTTGCATGCGAGCTGGCGGATCGGCTCTTCGACAGCGCGCAGCACGATGTCTGCTCCGATGGACTCGTCGCCCTCGAACTTGAGATCCTTTATTGCGGTCGCCGCACGAATGAGGGCTACCCCGCCGCCGGGGACGATGCCTTCCTCGACAGCCGCGCGCGTGGCGTGCAGGGCATCTTCGACACGTGCCTTCTTCTCCTTCATCTCCGTCTCGGTGGCCGCGCCGACGTTGATCACGGCCACGCCGCCTGCGAGTTTCGCAAGACGTTCCTGGAGTTTCTCGCGGTCGTAGTCGGAGGTGGTCTCGTCAATCTGCCTGCGGATCTGGTTCACCCTGCCGACGATGGCGGACTGCTTGCCCGAGCCCTCGACGATGGTGGTGTTCTCCTTGTCGATGGTGAC